>CAZVMA010000076.1:0-1239 GCA_964628545.1 uncultured Pseudomonadales bacterium
ACCAGCACCGAGGACTGGCCGGCGCTGGTCGACCGACTGAACCGCTTGCTGCGCCTGCGCACGACGCCCATCGGCATGAAGTTGTTTGCGACCCGCGCGGAGATGGAAGCGATCCCGAAGATCCGTCGCCCGACCGCCGTGCACACCACCGACCAGATCGTCGGACAAGCCGCCCGCAACGGCTGGACCGTCGGCATCACCGCCGAAGATCTGGTCGGCGCACAGTGCAGCACAGTCATCGGCTTGAGCCCCCGCAGCGATAAATGGCTGTCGGGCGACCGCATGACCGGGGTCTGGTATGCCACCCCGGACGACGCCGCCGCGCACCAAGCCGCGATGGACGTCGTGCCGTTCGGCCGCTACGAGGCCATGGCAGCCAGCCCGCTCGCCAGCGGCCGGCTGAACCCGCCCGACATCTGCCTGATCTACGCCACACCGGCCCAGATGATCCTGTTCATCAACGGCCTGCAGTGGACCGGCTATCGCAAGCTGGAATGGGGCTGCGTTGGCGAGTCAGCCTGCGCCGATTCCTGGGGGCGTGCCCTTGCCACTGGCGAGCCGAGCCTGTCCATCCCCTGCTTCGCCGAGCGCCGCTATGGTGGCGTGATGGAAGACGAGTTGCTGATGGCGCTGCCGCCGCATTTTCTGCCCAAGGTGCTGGACGGGCTGGACGCTCTGTCGCGCAACGGCTTGCGCTATCCGATTGCGCCTTACGGGGTGCAGAACGACGCGCGCGCGGGGATGGGTGTGAGCTACAGCGGCTGAACACGTCGCCTGCGCGGACTGACGCAGGCGTCTCCTCACGAGCACACAAACGCGCACGTTGACTTGTCGACCCACGGAACCTGACACTCTGCAAACGCTGCGGCTAGGGGAGCAGTACGCCGCAGCCGAACACGAGGAGGTGTTGTAACAGGCATCCGGTCCGCACGGGTGACCGGAGAGGGGGATCAACGATGACAGCCAACGCTTGGCGCGGCTTTTGGGCTCGCGCGACATTTGTTTGTGTTTCCCTGTTCAGCGCGCCAGCCCTGCAGGGCGCAGAGCAGTCTTCGGGTCCGATCGAGGAGATTGTGGTCACATCCCGACGCGTCGAGGAATCCCAGCAGGAGATTCCGGTGGCCGTCACCGCCTTCACGCCCGATGCCATCGAACGGATTGCGCCACGCACCCTGCGCGATTTCGACGGCCTGATGCCGAACGTACGCATCGGCATGAACACCGCCGGCCCCAGCGCAG
>CAZVMA010000076.1:1249-3331 GCA_964628545.1 uncultured Pseudomonadales bacterium
ACTCAGTCTCCAGCCGTGGGCGTGATCATCGACGGGGTCTATCAGGGCACCAGTACCGGTCAGCTGATCGATACCTTCGATGTCCAGCAAATGGAGGTCAACCGCGGCCCCCAGGGCGTGCTGCAAGGCAAGAACACCACCGGTGGCTCGATCGTAGTGACGCGGGTAGCGCCCGAGTTCAACCGCCTGGGCTGGGCGGCGTCTGCGCAGGTGGGCGACTACGACGAGCAGCAGCTGAAGGCGCGCGTCAACATCCCGCTGATCGATGATCGCCTGGCGCTGAAGGTGGCGACGATTGAAAAATCGCGCGATGGCTTCTATGACAACACTACGCGCGGCTGCGACGAGTGCGCCGGCAAGATCGACTACCGGGCCACTACGGTCGCGCTGCGCTTCGCCCCCACCGACACGATCGATGCCACGCTGACCTACGACTACATCAAGGATCGTGGCGACATCCCGCCGCAGGATCCTCGCTTCGACGGCTACGATCCGTTCGAGAACGGTGCCAACCTGAACGAGTTCCAGAGTTACGACGTCGACAGCCTGACGCTGAACGCCAGCTGGGATCTTGGGTTTGGTACGCTCACCTCGATCACCGGCTGGCAGGAAGCCGAGGACCGGGTGGGTCAGGATTTCGACGGCTCGGACCGGTTCAGCTCAGCCGTACCGCTGGTGCAGCTGCACACGCTGCGGGAGCAAACCTACGAACAGTTTTCGCAGGAGCTGAAGCTGACCTTCGACGTGACCGACCGAATTCGCGCGACCGTCGGCGGCTTCTACTGGGAAACCGAGCTTGAGTTTGCCCAAGGCACGAACCAAATCCTGCAGTTCCCGCGCCCGTTCTTCGACGGCCTGTTCGGTTTGCCGGCCGGTAGCATCGGGGCCAACTGCCTGTTGGGCGGCGCGATCCCACTCGGGCTCGACAAGAACCCCAACCCAGCCCTCGGCGACTCCTTGTGTCAGCTCGGGCCGCTGTGGGCCGATCAGCAGGCATTCGAGGACGTAAAGTCGAATGCGCTGTTCGCGGCACTTGACTGGCAGCTGACCGACCGCATCGAGTTGAGCGGTGGCCTACGTTTCATCGACGAGGAGAAGGATTTCGGCAACCGCTTCGGCGAACGCGTCGCGCCGTCCGGCTCGCCGCTCGACAGCCTGGGCGAAGCCATCAATCCGCCCACCAATCCTGGCAACACTCCGCCCTGTCAGGCAGTGGGTCCGGTCAACGTCAACCCGCCCTGTACATTCGCGGGCTTTCCAGCCGAGGGCGACGGCAGCTGGGACGACATGGTCTTTCAGCTCTCCGCCAGCTGGCAGTTCACCGACGAAAACCTCGTGTACATCACCTACTCCGAGGGGTTTCGCAGCGGTGGCTTTTCGATCCGTGGCACCGACCCGAACCGCCTGACGTTCGATCCGGAGGACGTGTCGAACATCGAAATCGGTTCGAAGAACGACTTCTTCGACAACCGGCTGCGGCTCAATCTGACTGCGTTCTACACCGAACTGGAAAGCCCGCAGGGCAGCTCGATTCTGCAGCAGGCCGCACCGCCTGGCACCAACACGCTGATCCTGAACGGCGAGGCGCTGGAGTCCAGCGGTCTCGAACTGGAAGCCATTCTGGCGCTGACCGAGCACTGGTCCATTCAGGCCATCGCGGGCACGCAGGAGGTCGAGAATCAGGCCTCAAGCCAGAGCTGCCTCGATGTCGTGTTCAACGCGTCCGGCACGCCCTGCAACCCGCTTGAGAATCCCGCGCTGTTCGCAGCAGGCAGCACGCCACCGAACGTCGACTTCCCGAAGCAGCCCGGGTTCCTCGCCACCGACTACAACTATGCGGTGAGCGTCATCTACGACCGCGAGCTCGGACCAGGGCGATTCACGGCCAGCGCGACGGCGAAGGTGACGGACGACGTGTGGATCGCAAGCAATGCCGGCCAGCGCGTGATACAGGACGGCTATCCGCTGTATGACGCGCGCATCGCGTACGAATGGCGTCTCGACAACGAGGATTTCGTGCTGTTCTCGCTGGTCGGCAAGAATCTCGCCGACGAGGAATACATCGAGCAGGAGCTCCCGCTT
>CAZVMA010000076.1:3411-4197 GCA_964628545.1 uncultured Pseudomonadales bacterium
AGTCACCGTGGCGACGTCGACCAGCCACCCTGCCCTATCCTGCCGGCGCTACAGCCAATCGCGCGGCGGCAGGAAGTCGGTGTACAGCCGGGCCTCTTCGGAGCCCGGCTCCGGCTGCAGGTTGTACTGCCAACGCACCAGCGGCGGCAAAGACGCGAGCACCGACTCCACCCGCCGACCGCTCTGCAGACCGTACTGGGTGCCGCGATCGATGACGAGGTTGAACTCGACGTAGCGTCCCCGACGGTAAAGCTGCCAGTCGCGCTCGCGCTCGGCGTACGGCAGATCGATGCGACGCCGCAGAATCGGTTCGTAAGCGGGCAGAAAGTGGTCACCCACTGATCGGGTCAGGGCAAACGACGCATCGAACCCGTCGGTGGTCCAGTCATCAAAGAACAGTCCGCCGATACCGCGGCATTCGCCGCGATGCGGCAGATGAAAATACTGGTCACATGCGGCCTTCATGGTCGGATAGTGCACACCCACAGCCGCAGCCGCGGTCCGATGCCAGTGTCGCGCGTCGTCCTCGAAACCATAGTACGGCGTGAGGTCGAACCCGCCGCCGAAGTACCACACCGGCGTGTCGGCTTCGATCATGAAAAAGCGCAGATTGGCGTGCGTAGTGGGGGCGTACGGGTTGCGCGGATGGACGATCAGGGAGATCGCTGTCGCCTGAAAACCGTGTCCGGCGAGCTCCGGGTTACGCGCAGTGGCAGCGGGCGGCAGCGCCGGGCCGCGGCTGTGGGTGAACTGCACCGCAGCTTTTTCAATATGGTGCCCGCCCTC
>CAZVMA010000076.1:4228-9503 GCA_964628545.1 uncultured Pseudomonadales bacterium
GCAACTCCTCGCGCAGGAATCGGGCGTCACCGTCGACGGCCTCGAGCGCCCCGACGATGCGGTCTTGCAGCGACATGAAATAGTCGCGCACCGGTTCAATAGCGGCGGTCATCGAAGTTTCTCCCAGCACCCAGGACAGCCGGCGATTATGCCTCGCCGCGTGCCGGTAAAACCGTCAACCCGCAGACACGGCCGGCACCCGCAGGTCCGACAGCGCTTCGAACGCCTGCAGCACACGGGGTCCCTCCGCATGCGCAAGGATGATCGGCCGCAGCTGCTCATACTGGGTTTCAGCCGCAATTCTGGGCTGCTCAATGGTCGCCCAGTGGACGAGCCCCTGCCAGAAGCGGTCGATAACGACGCCGCCGGAGACCGTTCCGCCATCTACCGTGCGCAATGTCAGCGCGCGCAGTTCGCCCAGATACAGTCGCAGCGAGGTGACGTGGATCAGCTCGTCTTCCCTGATGCGTTCCACAATCTCGGCGGCCTCTTCCGCTGCCGCCCGGCGATCCGAGAACAGATCCGACGTGCGCAGGATGTCCTGGGTGTTGGCAAAGCCGATCTCGGCCCGAAATTCGATCATCAGCAGATTCATCAGAAAGCTGAGTAATCCTTCGTAAGGCATTGGCAACTCGGGCATCCAACGGCGCCCCGCTTCCGGTCGGGAGATACTTTCCGGTGGCTCAACATCGGGGTATGCCCCCACACCAAACACCAGATCACGCGCGACGAACCACATCACGTCGTGTCCACCGATGCCGCGCGCGGGCTCGCCACCCTCGTCAATGCCGTGCGCCTTCAAGAGCCCTTTGTTCAGATGTCCGATGGCCATGCCGCTGATATCTTCAACCACCAGCGCCTGCAGGTCGGGAAACTGGATCTCGGCGAGGACTCGACCGCGCCCCTCGATCTTGCCGGTCGTCGTGAGGTTGTTCCAGAACGGCGCACCGATGCCCTCGCGCAGCAGCAGCTGCTGTTGCGGCACATTGGGCATGCGCGGGCCAACCAGCAGGGATGCATCCGCAGCAAACAGCGCGCCGCCGCGCGCGCGCAAGGCTTCCGTCCAAGCGGCAATCGCGGCCGCTCGTCCAAGCGATCGCGGCGGCACATAGCGCCCATCGGCGTCGAACCCGCCGTGCAGACGCTGTCCGTCGATCGTATGTGCACGCGCCACGGGGGCGTCGCTCATCAGCTCCGCTTCCGAGTAGATCAGTTGGGTCGTCATCCGCGCCTCCTTCCGCTGCCGAGCTGGTCTTTCGACCTGGGCTTACTGCGCCGCCGGTTTCTTTTTGGGCATGACCGAGATCTCCATGGGCGAGAAGTGCTCCATGTCGACATCGATGAGGTAGGGGCCTGCCGCAGCCATACCCACATCAAGCGCCGCCTCAAACGCCTCGACCGAACGCACCCGCTGGCCCGGCACCCCCATGCTTTCCGCCATCTTGGCAAAATCGACCTTGCCGAGGTCGGTTTCGTTGATCCGCCCGAGCCGGGTTTCCTGCAGCCAGCGCAGCACGCCGTAACCGCTGTCGTTGAAGACGCAGATCACCAGCGGCACCTGGTACTGAGCCGCGGTGGCGAGCTCGGTGGCGTGAAACATGAACCCGCCATCGCCGTGAATGAGCAGCGTTCGCCGCCCCGAGCCAATGGCGGCGCCGATCGCGATCGGGAAGCCGGGCCCGATCGCCCCGGAGGCCGGATTCATGCTGGTGCGCGGGGCGTAAATGGGCAACAGCTGATTGCCGAAATTGTAGGCCGCAATGGTCTGGTCGCGAATGACCAGCCCATCGCGCGGCAGCCTTGCCCGCATGGCGTCCATGACCCGCGGAAAATCGCTGCCGAGACGTTTTCGCATCGCCCGCTGCACGCCCTCTGCCGCCGACAGCACGACGTCGTTGAACTGGCTGTCATTGCCGGACAAGCCGCCCGAGCCATCGTCCAGGGCGGCGCCGATGGCCTCCAGCGCCAGCTTGGCATCTGCCGCCAGGCCCAGCGCAGCCGGATGCGTGCGCCCGATCATGTTCGGGTCGATATCGATCTGCAGCAGATCGCCCGGCGGCACGAACCGCGCGCCCTGCCCATCCACGCCCACCGCGAAGCGAGTGCCGATGGCCAACGTCACGTCGGCACCGCCGATCGCCTGATACATGCCGGCGCTCTGGTAATAGTTGCCGATGCAGAGCGGATGATCCTCCGGCAGCGCGCCGCGTCCATCTACCGTGGTCAGCACCGGCGCATCCAGGCGTTCAGCCAGCGCCTGCAGCGCCGGGCCGGCACCGGCCGCAATCACGCCGCCCCCGGCGACAATCACCCGACGCGTGGCCGATCGCAGCCGTGCGGCAAACGCGTCCACCCGCGCAGCCTCCGGCGCGTGCGGTGCGTCCAGCGCGAACCGGAACGGCAGAAGCGCGACCTCGGCATACTGCAGATCGATGGGGATCTCGAGCGCCGCCGGGCCACCACGACCGCTGTTCATCTCGCGCACCACCTGCTCGAACGCATTCTGCAGCTGGCTGACATGGCGCGGGCTTTCGACTCGGCGACACACGGTGCGCAGCATGGCGACCTGCTGCTCTGCCTCGTGAACGTAACCCTGCCCCTTGCCATAAAACGAAGTTTCCGCCTGCCCGGTGATGACCAGCACGCGCGACGAGGAATATTGGGCCTCATACAGGCCCGTCACCGTATTGCTGGTGCCCGGCCCCGTGCTGGCGATCATCACCCCAATACCGCCAGTCGCGCGCGCATAGCCGTCGGCCGCGTGTGTGCCCGCCTGTTCATGGCGGACGTCAATGATGCGCGTCTTGCCGAGCCGGTTGATGGCATCAAAGATCGGCATGTTGTGAATGCTGACAATGCCGAACACGTGCCGTATCCCCAGCTCCGCAAGCCCGTGCGCAATGACGTCGGCGCCAATGTGACTCATAACCTCTCCTCAGGCCGCCAGCCGCAGCGGCGCCAGATCAATGCCGTACAGCGCCGCCACGTTGTCGCACAGGATCGCCTGCTTCTGCTCTGGTGCCAGATGCGCCGTCTGCTCGGCGATCACCGTCTGCGACCAGGGCCAGGTGGAATCGCTGTGCGGAAAATCGCTGGCCCACATCAACCTGCGCCAGTTCATCTCGTTCGCCATCTTGAATGCCACCCAATCGTCCTGAAACGTGGTGTAGATGTGCTCGGCGAAATACTCGCTGGGCAGCTTGGACAGCGTCGTGCCGGGGGCCAGCCAATTGCGGTGACGCTTGTACGCGTGATCCATGCGGTACATGTAGTGCGGCACCCAGCCGGCATCAGCCTCGACGCAGACCACCCGAAGATCGGGGTAGCGCTCGAACACGCCGCCGAAGATAAGCGTGCCCATGATGTCCTGGTTGCCGCGAATGATGGACAAGAAGCTGTTGATGCGCGGCCCGCGTACCCGGCCCTCGCTGCGCGTCGTCAGGATATGAAACGACAACGGCAAACCCAGTTCGATCGCGGTTTCCCACACCGGGTTGTAGGCGGGAGAATCGTAGTCGTCGACCGCCGGATTCCCCGGCATCATTACGCCACGCAGCCCCAGCGCCTTGATCGCGTGCAGGTCGCGCACACCATCCTCCGGCGTGCGCATGGCGGTCTGCCCGCAGCCGAGCAGCCGGTCGGGGTGGGCGTCGCAGTAGTTCGCGATCCAGCGGTTGTAAGCCTCGAAGCAGGCCTGCTTGTAGTCAAAATCCTTGTGGTTGCAGAGCAGCATGCCGACGGTCGGGTAAATCACCTCCGCGGCTACGCCGTCGCGGTCCTGCTCGGCCAGCCGGGCTTCCGGGTCCCAGCCGCCCCGATGCAGCTCGTCGAAGCGAACACCGTCGGTGGTGATCTGTTCCGGCGGCTTGCCGGCCGCCGCGACCAGGCCCATGGCGATGGGCGAATCCATTCCGTCAATTACAAACAGGTCGCCGCGCGCGCCGCCATCGACCATGCGCGGCGCCTTGTCGGCCCAGGCACGGTCGATGAATGCACGGTAGGTATCCGGATGCTCGGTGATGTGCGAATCAGCGGAAATGATTGGATAGTTCATACCCCCTCCCATGTCCCTTTCGGCAGCCCCTTCCGGACGTTAGCAGATTTTCTGGCGGGGAGCGTAGCGCAATGACAAACCGAGTCGTGGCCAGACCTCAACAGAAAGCGCAGGTTGCTATACTCGCTGCCTCGGCCCTTGAATAGCGGTGCGGCAAGCTGTGACTCCGAGCGGACCCAATCAGCCCCCGGACATTAATGACAAGCGCACCCATATCGTCAGAGCCGTCGCCGCCCACCTCGTCCGCGACGGTTTCACGAACAGCGGTATCCGCGCGCTGGCGGCCAGCGCCGGCCTGAGTGACCGCATGCTGATGTATTACTTCGAGACCAAGGACAGCCTGATCGCCAGCGCGCTGCGTCTGCTTGCGGACAACATGGCGCAAGGACTGGAGGCTCTGCTGCCGCCCCAGCCGATTGCGCCGGAGCACATCGTCCAAGCGCTGATCGAGTCCGCCCGGCACCCGACGCAAACCGCTGTGCTTCAGCTCTGGTTCGAGATCGTCGGGCTCGCCGTTCGCGGCCAGGAGCCCTACCGGTCCACGGTCAGCGACATTCTTGCCGCCTGGGAGCGCTGGGTGGAAATGCGTCTCGACGCGGCCGAGCGGCACCGGGCGCGCTCGGTGCTGGCCGAGGTGGAGGGCGCGCTGATGCTGGCGCTGGTTCGAGGACCGCCAGGATCCTGAACCGATGAGCCCAGCTTCTGTTTCTTCCGAGCCCCAGCCGCTAGCGGTAATGCCCGAAGCGCTCCAGCACTTCGATGCGATAACCGTCTGGATCCGAAAGAAAGAAAAACCGCGCGGCTACGGTATCGCCATGGGTCATGGCCTTGATGTCGCCCGGGTTCAAACCCGCGGCGGCCATGCGCGCCCGTTCCGCCGCCAGATCCTCGACACACACCGCCAGGTGACCGTATCCGTTGCCGAGCTCGTAAGCCTCCGTGCGCCCCTTGTTCTCGGTCAGCTCAACCTCGAAATCGGCCTCGGCGTTGCGCAGGTAAGTCAGACAAAAGTCCGGATAGTCGAGCGCATGGACGGGCTCCAGACCGAACGCCGCGCGATAGAAATCGATCGACCGCGTGGTGTCGAGCACCCGGATCATCGTGTGTATTGCCTTGGCCATCGGAACTCCTTGCATTATTGAGGATGTATGTCTTTTCGGCGCGTAAACGGCCGCATCGAGTTGCCCGGGGCTAGCGCGCGTAAAGGCCGCCATCGACCAC
>CAZVMA010000077.1:0-2880 GCA_964628545.1 uncultured Pseudomonadales bacterium
GCGTGCGTCAGCATCTGTTCCGCGCCATCGAGAGCGTCGATCACCAGATCGGGATGCGCGCGGGCCAGACGAAGCGGGATGTCGGCGGGCCCGCAGCCGAGATCGAGCGCACGACCAAGCAGCGGCAACTCATGGGTGGCGCGTGCGACATGCGCCACGAACGCAGCATTCGGCTCACTGAAGTCGGCCTCCGCATAGGCAGACGCCTGGGCTTCGGTGTCCATCAGCTCCGGCTCTGGCTCGCGCAGCATCATGATGAACAGGTCAGGGACCGAACCGTTCGGACATCGGATTGACGTCGACCGCCACGGCTACATCGTGATGGCCACCGCCGAAGATGAAGCCGTTCACAGGGCTGACGTCGCCGTAATCGCGGCCCCAGCCCACAGTGATGTGGGCCTGATCGGGAATGACGTTGTTGGTGGGGTCGAAGTCGACCCAGCCGAGTTTTGGGCACCAGACCGACAGCCAGGCATGGGACTCGTCTGCGCCCTGCAGCTTCGGTTGACCGGGCGGCGGAGTGGTCAGCAGATAGCCGCTGACGTAGCGTGCGGCCAGGCCGAGCGATCGCAGCGCCGCGATCGCCAGATGCGCAAAATCCTGGCAGACGCCGCGCTGCTGGCGCAGCACCTCGACCGCCGGTGTGTAGATGTCCGTGACGCCGCCTTGATAGCGAAAGGTCTCATAGATGCGCCGAGTCAGCGCCATGGCCCCCACGAGTAGGGGCTGCCCGGGCGGAAACAGCTCGCGCGCGAAAACCTGAAGGTCCGGGTCCAGGCGGATGTACGGCGATTCGAAGCAGAACGGCGCCGCGGACAAGGCGTCGGCGCTGGTCGCTGCGCGCAGCGTGTCGGCGACGCTCTCCCAGGCTGGGCTCACTTCGAGCAGCACGGCCGTTGCCGGCAGCACTTCGACTTGCGCGGTGCTGGTGACGATCAGTTCGCTGTGGGTGCCTTGGACGGTAACAAACTCCACCACGTTGCCGAAGTAGTCGAACCACTCGCGGTGCACGCCCGGCTGCGGTGTGATCTGAATCTGGGTCTGCAGCACGTTCTGGCGCGGGCAGCGACGCGGACGCAGCTTCAGCAGCTGATGCGAGATGGCGACCGACCACTCATAGCGAAAACGGGTCTCGTGGCGCACCTCATACAGCATCGTCTGTGCCCCGGATGACGTTGCCGGTCACCCGGTGACCGATCGAGTGGCTGAAATAGGTTTGCGTGATCTGGTCGGTGAGCGCGTCCACGCTTTCTTCGCACCGGCGCAGCAGGCGGTCCAGCCGGGTCAGCCGCCCATTCCGGCTGACCACACCGGCAAGACGATCAACGTCGGCCAGCATCAGTTCGGTGTGCATGCTGATCAGGTTGCGCTGGGCGCGCGAGAGATGGCCGTCGTGCGTCTCGAGGGGCATGACGGCCATGTGTTCGCGCATCTCCGCAAACTGAAAGATCAGTGACCGCGGGTTGCTGTCGTCGGCGAGGATCAGATCCAGCACCGCCGGCAGCTGGGGCTCGGTCTTGTAGCGGGCCCGGTAGGTGATCAGGCTGTCGGCGAGCTCCAGCTGCATCCCAAGCACGCCGGCGGTCTCGCGCGAACGGTGGGTCAGCAGCTCGCGCATGATGGTGATGCTGTAGCGAGCCCGCTCGATGCGTCGCCCGAGGTCAAGGAATCGCCAGCCGTACCCGCGCGTCATGTTCTCGTGGATCAGGCCGTTCAGGGCAGACTGCAGGTCGATCAGCTCGCCGAGCAGCGCGATCGCCTCGCTGATGCCGTTGCTGCGAAAGCGCAGCCGCTGCAGGTTGGTCATGCGCTCGATCATGCGCCACGCATCGGTCGACAATCGCTCGCGCACCTGGTCGGCGGTGCGCGCCACGTTGCCGAGAATGCCGGCCAGACTATCCGGACTGTTCGGGTCGATCAGCAGCGAGCCGATCTCGTGTTCGACGCCCCGAAAACCCGCCGCCAGCATGCGGCTGGCCTGATCGCCGGACAGATGCCCGAACGAGGTCATGAGGCCGGTGAGAATATCGAGCGCAACCGGCACGTTGCCGAACGAGGCCTCTCCCGACAAATGCAGGAACAAGCTGCGGAACAGGCGCATGCTGCCGTCTGCGCGTTCGAAGTAGCGACCCAGCCAGAACAGATCGTCGGCGGTTTTGCTCGCCAGATCGCGATCACTGCGTTTCAGCGTTGCGGCGCGCAGCGGCTTTAGCAGGGTCTCCGGCTCTATGCGTTCGTCGGATAGCACCCAGACGTCCTTGGTGATGTGGGTGTCCGAACCGAGGTCGGCCGACGACAGCTTGACCAGACCGCCGGGCATGACCTGAAAACCTTCGTCGGTGGCGGCCACGTACACGCGCATGACCATCGGTACCGGTCGCAGGCTGCCGCTGCCGGTCAGACACGGCACGGTAGACAGTTTGAGCGGCTCGATGCCGATGTAGTCGACCGGGCGCAACGCCAGGGCGGCGGCCAACGCGTTGGCGTTGGTCAGATCGGCGTCCGACGCCGCGAATTCGGCGGCTCCGGCAGTCATCAGATGCCGGGGGCGGAATGCGTGCTGCAGGCTCAATTGGTCGGCGTGGGCAAGCAGATGCGCGCGCCCCTCGGCGTCGCCGCTCCACCAGCCGCGTGCGCCCGGCAGCAGCAGAGTTTCGCCAAGCAGCGCTTCTGACAGGCCCGCCAACCGGGTTTCCAGTGCGGCGCTTTCAACGATGCCGCTGCCGGGCACGTTTGCGAGCACCACGTTGCCGCTGCGCGCGGCGTGCAGCAGGCCGGCGATGCCCATGCCGGGTGGCGCGCGCAGTTCCAGCGGATCGCAGTGCCGCGAGGGGATACGGCGCAGGATCAGGTCCACTCGCTCCAGCCCCTCCAGCGTTT
>CAZVMA010000077.1:2890-4446 GCA_964628545.1 uncultured Pseudomonadales bacterium
TCGGCGCTCTCGACCACGGGATAGCCGAGATAGCGTCCCATAAGCGCATGCTCGAAATAGTTCTGCTGGTCCGGCCCGCCGGTCAGCACGACCGAGCGATGCTGGTCGCCCAGGCGCGCGAAGTGGTCAGCGAAGCGCCGGAAAAAACCAGCCAGCCGATGCAGGTTGGCGGCGTTGAACTGCTCCGGAATGCTGCGCGAGGTGACGATCCGGTTTTCCAGCGCATAGCCGATGCCGGCCGGTGATTCTGCGCGCGTGCCGAGCACCCACCAGCGCCCGTCGGGCGCGCGACCGAGGTCGAAGGCGAGAAACTGCAGGAACTCGCCATCGCGCGCGCGGTAGCCGGCGCAGTTCGGCATGAACTCGGGGCTCGCAAACACCATCGAGGGCGGTATCAGGCCCCGTGCGAGAGTCTGTTGCGGGCCGTAGATGTCTGCGGTGATGGCGTTCAGCAGACGCGCCCGCTGCACCAGGCCAGCGGCCAGCCGCGCCCAATCGGCGGGCTCGATCAGAAGTGGGAATACATCTAGCTGCCAGGGCCGGCGCCGGTCGCTCTCGGTCGCGATGTAGGCGACGTCATGCTCGCGCAGTAGACCCTGGGCGGATCGTTCAGCCTGTTGCCGAAGATCGCGGCCCTGGTGGGTGAAGTCGCGCAGCAGGTTGCGCCAGATGGGGCGCGGGCGGCCGTCGGCGCCCAGCAGTTCATCGTGATGGCCGGGCAGTGGACGGTAGCCGTCCAGCAGATCGGCGGATCGCGCGTTAAGGGGTAACGGTTCGCTCATGTGAAGCGCAGGTCCAGAGTGTACGGGTGCTCGGGCCGTGTGGGCGTCGGGCATGGCGTATAGGCGCCGACCGTGTGCCCGAAGGGCGCGAAGCGGGCCAGGCGTCGGCTTTCCGCCGCGTTGGCGTTCACCGGAAACACCTCGAAATTGCGGCCGCCGGGATGCGCGACATGATAGGTGCAGCCGGCGACAGCGCGGCCGTTCCAGAGGTCGTACAGGTCGAACGTCAGGGGCGCGTCCACGGCAATGGTCGGGTGCAGACTGGCGGCGGGCTGCCAGGCGCGGAAGCGCACACCGGCGATGTATTCGCCGCTGGTTCCGGTGGGCTGCAGGGGCACCACAGCATCGTTGCAGACAATGCGATAGCGCTCTGCATTCAGGCCGGTGACGCGAACCTGCAGACGTTCGAGCGACGAGTCGACATAGCGAACGGTGCCGCCACTGGCGCCTTCCTCGCCCATCACGTGCCAGGGCTCCAGCGCCTGCCGCAGCTCCAGCACCATGCCGTCGTGCTCGATGCTGCCGTAGCGGGGAAACCGGAACTCGAAGTGCGGCGCGAACCATTCGCGCCGGAACGAATATCCGGCTGTGTTCAGATCATCGATTACCGAACAGAGATCGGCCCAGATCGCGTGCGGCAGCAGAAAGCGGTCGTGCAGCGCGGTGCCCCAGCGGACGAGGCCGCGATGATTCGGCGTCCGCCAGAACCACGCGACCAGACTGATCACCAGCAGCTGCTGGACCAGACTCATGCGCGCGTGCGGCGGCATTTCA
>CAZVMA010000077.1:4491-7350 GCA_964628545.1 uncultured Pseudomonadales bacterium
TCCGGCGAATAGAGCTTGTCGATGCAGATCTCGGCGCGGTGAGTGTTGCCGGTCACATCGATCAGCAGGTTGCGGAAGATCCGATCCACCAGCCATGGCGCGATGGTTGCGCCCGAACGTGGGTCGGGCACCTGGCGCAGGGCCAGCTCGAGCTCGAGAAGGCTGTCCATGCGCGCCTCGTCTACGCGCGGGGCTTGGCTGGTCGGGCCGATGAACAGGCCAGAAAACAGGTAGGACAACGCGGGATGCTGCTGCCAGTAGCCGACCAGGCTGCCGAGCAGGTCGGGGCGGCGCAGGAAGGGGCTGTCGGCCGGCGTACCGGCGCCTAGCACCACGTGATTGCCGCCGCCGGTGCCGGTGTGGCGCCCGTCGAGCATGAACTTCTGGGTGTCCAGGCGCGCGGCGCGGGCATCCTCGTACAGCGCCGTGGTGATGGCGACCATTTCGCTCCAGCTGCCTGCCGGATGAATGTTCACCTCGATGACCCCGGGATCGGGCGTGACCTTGATCATGCATAGACGCGGATCGTGCGGCGGCAGATAGCCCTCGAGACGCACGCCGATGTGAAGCTCGGCGGCCGCCGATTCGACCGCCTGCATCAGCTCCAGCCAATCGGCTGCCGTTCGCGTTGGCGGCATGAAGACGTATAGCACCCCGTCGCGCACCTCGAACGTCATGGCGGTGCGCACGGATCCGCTCGCGTCGGGGAGCGTGTCAGCGTGTGCGAGCCTCTGTTCGGAGAAGCCGGTGTCCGGTGATCCGGGCGATTCCGCCCGCGGTTCGCGCAGGAACGACTGGCCTGCATGCGGCAGCGGTTGTGCGGTATCGATGCCGAACGGATCGGCCGGGTGGACGTGTGGATACTCAGTGCCACCAACATAGGGCAGAGCGCCGAGCCGCAGCCGGAAGCCGACCGGTGAATCGCCGGGCAGCAGAAACAGCTTGCCGCTGCGGGTGCGCCAGACCTCGGTCATCCAGCGCGGCGCGTCAGCGGCGCCTTGCCAGCGCTGAATAGGCAGCACGTGTCCCCTGGGTGCGCCTAGACCACGCTCGAACACCTGCGCCAGGCGCGCGCGCGCCTGGGGGTCCTCCAGCTCGTTGGTGGCGGGCGTCAGGTTGTCTGGCAGTCGATGCTCCTCGGCCAGAAAGTGCCAGGGATCCTCGTAGACGGGCAGCAAAGCGGCCGGACTGACGCCGAGGCGTGCAGCGACGGCGAGTCCGAAGTCCCTCGTCACGTCGACGTCGGCGAGCGCGAGATCCTGAGAGGTCACAGTCCGGTCGTCTGTACGCGGCGCTGCCTCGGATCGAGGTCGGCCGGAGAGCAGGTGGCGATCCGAGCACAGCGCCACGCCATCGGTGCGCCACAGCAGCGTCAGCGCCCAGCGCGGCAATTGTTCACCCGGGTACCATTTGCCCTGCCCGACATGCAGCACGCCGCCGGGCGCGAACCGGTCGGCCAGGCGGTTGATCAGGTCGTGCGCGCGCGCCAGTTTGTGCGGCCCTTGGGCCGCTGTATTCCACTCCGCCGCATCCGGGTGATCGATGGCGACGAAAGTGGGCTCGCCGCCCACGGTCAGACGGACATCGCCCGTCCGCAGCTCGTGATCGACCTGCTGTCCCAGGGCGTCGATGGCGGCCCATGTGGCCTCGTCGTACGGCAGCGTCACGCGCGGGGTTTCGTGCACGCGCGTGACCGACATGTCGAAGTCGAACGCGCACTCGGCGGGCTCGACAAGTCCGGAAATGGGCGCAGCACTGGTCGGGTGCGGGGTCGCGGCCAGCGGGATGTGGCCCTCGCCGGCGAACAGGCCGGACGTGGGGTCGAGACCCACCCACCCGGCGCCGGGCAGAAAGACTTCGGTCCAGGCGTGCAGATCGGTGAAGTCCACCTCGGTACCGGACGGACCGTCGAGCGCCGGCTGATCCGCGCGCAGCTGAATCAGGTAGCCGGACACGAAACGCGCCGCCAGTCCGTAGTGCCGCAGCACCTGCACCAGCAGCCACGCAGAATCGCGGCACGAACCGGCGCGCAGCCCCAGGGTTTCCTCGGTCGTCTGCACGCCGGGTTCCATGCGGATGATGTAGCGAATGTCGGCAGCGAGCCGCTGGTTCAGGCCAACCAGGAAGTCCACCACGTTCTGGCGTTGGGGCGTGCCGCGTGCCTGTAGCCAGGCCTTCAGCAGTGGCCCCTGATCGGCTTGCGCGAGGTAGGGCTGCAGGTCGGCGTGCGTCGCCGGCTCGTAGTCGAACGGGAACTCCTGGGCGTTGTCGTCCAAAAAGAAATCGAACGGGTTGTACACCGCCATGTCGGCGACCAGATCGACGCGGACGGTGAAGCTGTCGACCTTTTCCGGGAAGACGGCGCGCGCCTGGAAGTTGCCGAAGGGGTCCTGCTGCCAGTTCAGGAAGTGGTTGGCGGGTTCCAAAGTCAGCGCGTAGCTGCGCACGGGCGTGCGGCTATGCGGTGCAGGCCGAAGACGGATGACCTGTGGTCCGAGAGCGACCCGCCGGTCGTAGCGATAGCGGGTCTCGTGCTTCAGCGCGACGCGGATCGTCATGGCAGTCCTCGGGTGAGGGGAAAATGTAGGTGGGCGTCCGTTGCAATGCAACACGATTGAGCCATCGACAGCGAGGGTCTGGGCACTCGCGATCGAAGGCCGGCGAGGCGACGCGCCCGGATACAGATAAAGACGGATATAGATCTATACAAATATAATTTTTAATAGATTCAAGCGGGTTAATATCCATTAATACATATCATAAGCGGGCAAAAAAACGCCGCGAACGCCCTGTTGGCGGTCGCGGCGTGTGTCGTGCTGATCAGCCCATGGTGTACGCGGCGAACTTATTGCCATCCAG
>CAZVMA010000077.1:7360-8562 GCA_964628545.1 uncultured Pseudomonadales bacterium
CGTGGACCCGGTGCGCCTTCATCGACGCCGCCAAGCGCCAGCGCACGGGCGTGCAGTTTCTCAACGTTTTCGCGCGACCCGACGTCCAGCGCGACCATGCTGCCATTGCCTGCGGTGGCCGGTTGGCCGTCGTACGGCGTGCAGATCCCAAGCATGGGCGCACCTGGACCGGTACCCCAGATGATCATGCGGTCGTTGGCCATCACCTGACGCGCGCCGATTTCGCCAAGCAGCGCGTCGTAGAAGGCGCGCGCCGCGGCCAGGTTTCGGGTACCGAGCGTGATATAGCCGATCATGATGTCTCCTTGGTGGTGAGTCTCGATGGCGCACCCGCGGGCAGGCCTGTCGCGGGTCGACCAGAACTTTGATCTCGGCTGGCGCGTGGGCGAGGCGCTCGAATGCGTCGCCCATGCCGCCCAGTCCCACCGTGGCCGTGTGCAACGGCGTCAGTTTCAGGCGGCCGTCCGTAACCAACCCCTGCGTGACCTCGAATTCCTCGCGCTGGTAGGCCAGCGAGCTGGTCAGGCGCACTTCCTTGATCAGCCACTCGGCAGCCTGGATTTCGGCCGGACGGTTGGGCACGCCAACCAGCGACACCACGCCGCCGCGGCGCACCAGGCTGACCGACTGGTTGATGGTGGCGGGAATGCCCGCGCATTCAAAGACGACATCGATCGCCGCGCGGCCGGTGGTCTCGGCGATTGCGGCTGCCAAATTCGGGACTGCGCGCGGATCGATCACGGCATCGGCCCCGACCGCGCGTGCGAGTTCGCGGCGCGTCGCCTCGGGTTCAACCACCAGCACGAAGCCCGCGCCGGCGGCGCGCGCCGATTGCGCGACGAGCAGGCCGATCGGGCCGGCGCCGAGAACGACCACCAGATCACCGAGCCGGATATCGGTGCGCCGAACCGCGTGCACCGCCACCGTGGCGGGCTCCAGCATGGCGGCCTCGATATCGGACAAGGGGCGGGCAACGGGAAAAATACGGCTGGCATCGATGGCAATGGCCGACGCGAAGCCGCCGTGCGTGGCGGCCATGGGGCCAACGCCGATGGCGCCCATGAACGCGATTTCGCAGTGTGCGGGATCACCGCGACGGCAGGTGCCGCAGCGTCCACACGCGCTGGCGATGCCGATGGCCACGCGATCACCCTCGCGCACATCGTGCACGTCAGCCCCCACGGCGGAAACGTGGCCGGTCC
>CAZVMA010000077.1:8572-9351 GCA_964628545.1 uncultured Pseudomonadales bacterium
GGTTGTACGGCTCGCCGGATTGAAAAGCATGTAGATCGGTGCCGCAGATCCCGCAGTAGGCAATCTGCACCACCGCGCGCCCGGGCGTGGCCTCCGGTTCCGGAAACTCGCGAAGCTCGATTCGCCCCTTGCCCGTGACCAGACCAACTTGCATGACTGCCCTCCTCGGAGCTGGCGAACCTATCCGCGGATGTCTGCCGCGAATTTCATGGGCGGAGTTTAGCCCGCCAGAACGGTGTTGCGCACGCAGGCGTCGGGCGCGACGGTTGGAACTGAGCTGCCAGAACCTGTTCTGCTTTCTGGGTTGATAGTATCGTCCCGTTGTCATCGGTTCATCACGACGAGGTTCGGCATGGCAGGAGGAAATCGGAACCGCGCTCTACGACATCTGGTTTCCCTGGGCCTGGTACTTGCCGCGTCGGCGGAAGCGGCGAACCCGGCTTTTCAGACCTTCTTCTTCGATGTCTGTCAGCAGCCCCAGGGCGCATTGGCATCGCGGTGTGCCACCACGCCGGGCGCGGCGGGAGACCTATCGGGCAACAGCGAGAGCTCGCTCAATCCGACTCAAGGATTGGCCTCAGGGACCATGACGCGTGGCAATGCCGAGGCGCGGGCCCGCGAACTGCGTGACCGATTGCATGATGACCTTTCTGACGAGGGTTATCACCTGCAGCTTGGCAAGGTCAGCGTGCTCGCGAACGCGCGATACACAGACAGAGAGCTCGCGCGCAGTCAGAACACGACCGCTGAGCGGGGCTACGAAGGCAACGGCTGGTCAG
>CAZVMA010000078.1:0-9296 GCA_964628545.1 uncultured Pseudomonadales bacterium
CAAGGCATCGCGCAGCCAGGTTCCAAGTGTGTCCGCATGCGCGATCAGCGAGCGGGACTCCAGTTCATCCAGCACGGCGTTGCCGGCTGCAGCCTGCAGCGGACTGGCCGCAAAGGTATTGAAGTAACGCGTACGCGCTCGAAACGTCGCCACCAGGTCGCGACTGGCCGCCGTAGCGGCCAATGGAACACCATTGCCCATGGGCTTGCCGGTCACCACGATATCGGGCTCGAAACCAGCGCGTTGATAGCCCCACCAGCGACCCGTTCGCCCATAGCCAGACTGCACTTCGTCCGCGATCACCAACCCACCTGCCGCGCGCACACGCGAAGCCAAAGCGCGCATGAGACCGTCCGGTATGCGCGGCAATCTTTCGTTCGCGAATATCGGGCAGACAATCAATGCCGCCAGCCCGGCACCGCTGGCAACCAACGCACTGATTGCCTCATCCACCATCGCCAGGCAGGCCGCTGCAACCTGATCAGCATTCGCACCCGCCGGTGCGCCGCAAACTTGCGGACGAAACAGATCGGGAAACGGAAATGCGCGGACATCGCGGGGCGCTTCGGCACTGCGGCCCAGATGGGTTAGCGAGCCCACCAGGGTCGAGTTTCCGTGATAGGTGGCATTGCTGCACAGGATCCCGCGTCTCCCGGTCGCAAAGCGGGCCATGCGCAGGGCAATCTCGTTCGCCTCGGTGCCGCTGCAGCTGAAAATGACGCTTTCGATCTGGGGTCCATGCAGGGCCGTGAGCCGCTCGGCCAGACCGACGATCCCGTCATGCAGAAACCGACTATGGACGTTCAGCGTTGCCATCTGCGCACCTACGGCAGCGGCAACACGCGGGTTGCCGTGGCCGACGCACGGCACGTTGTTCTACATGTCGACATAGCGCCGACCATCGGCATCAAACAACCACGCCCCCTCCCCGCGCACGATGTGCAGGGGATCCGCGTAAAACAGCGGGGCCCCGGGACCCAGCGCACGTTCGCGACGCTGAAACAGATCTGAATGCGACATGCCACCCCCTGCCGCCTTTGGTCCACCGAAATGACTAAGGCCACCAAGCTAACGCAAAGCGACCGCGCCTTGCATTACCCGGGTTCATGCCCGGGCTTGTTGCGCTACACTCCTGCCATCTGGAATCGGGGGGTTCACGATCATGCAAACCGCATCCGTGCTTGCGCTCGACTATCTGGAGATCGGCGTTACCGATCTGGACGCCTGGCGTCGGTTCAGCGAAAACATTCTCGGTCTTGCCGCTGAGGTCAAGAATGACGACCTGCTGCTGCGCATGGACGCCGAAGACTGGCGCATCAAGCTTACCGCCACCGGCGAAGACGACGTGCGGGCTCTCGGCTTCCGGGTAGCGAACCATGCGGCGATCGACGCGCTGCGCGCACGTCTGGACACACAGGACATCACGCTGCACGCCGCCGACGCGCGGGACTGCGCGAGCCGCGGCCTGCCCGAACTCTGGTACTGCAGCGACCCCGATGGTCTGCGCATCGAGTTCTTCATCAATCCGCGCGCACAGAGTTCGCAGCCATTCCAGTCTCCGGCCGGCATAAGTGGCTTTGTCACCGGCGAACTCGGTTTTGGCCACTTGGTCCTGACGGTGCGCGATCGGGCGCGCGCGGACGCCTTCTTCCAGGCCGCGCTTGGCATGAGACTCTCGGACTATGTGGTGCTGGGCCCACCCGGGCGGCAGGTCACACTCACTTTCCTGCACTGCAACGCGCGCCACCACACGGTGGCCTACGTCCCAGTACCGGCACCCAAGCGCCTGAACCATTTCATGCTGCAGGTGCAGTGCATGGATGATGTCGGGCAGGGTCTGGATCGCGCCCAGGCCGCGGGGATCACGATTGCCACGACTCTCGGCAAACACAGCAACGACCACATGACCAGCTTCTACATGCGTACCCCGTCCGGCTTCGATGTGGAGTATGGCTGGGGTGGGCGCGAGGTCGACGATGCCGTCTGGCAGGTAGAGACGCTGGACAGCACCAGCATCTGGGGGCATCAGCGCGGACACGGCTGATCAACCGAAAACACCGGAGAGGCGCGTCATCGTGGATACAGCCATGCTCGCCGCAGAACAGCCGCGCTGGTTTGACGCCAAGCGCGGCGTCCTCGATCGACGGGTGTTTTCAGACCCAGAGATCTACGCGCTCGAGCAGACCCGCATTTTCGGGCGTGCCTGGAACTTCGTCTGTCACGAGTCGCAGATCACCCAGCCGGGGCAGTTCTTCATGAGCTACATCGGCGAGGAAGAAGTGATCGTGGTGCGTGACCGGCGGGGTCAGGTCCAGGTCCTCATCAACGCCTGCCCGCATCGGGGCAACACCGTCTGTCGAGCCGAACAAGGCCGCACCAGCAGTTTTCTCTGCTCCTACCACGGCTGGAATTTTGATCTCGACGGCCGTCTGGTAGGCATACCCGGCGAAGATCGTTTTTATCGCAACGATGTCGATAAATCGGCATGGGGACTCACTCCCGCGGCGCAGGTGGCCTGCTACAAGGGGTTTGTATTCGCCACCCTGGACGCCACGGCACCGCCACTGACCGACTACCTCGGCTGGGTCGGGCGCCTCGGCATCGACATGCTGGCGGCACAGGGGGATATGGAGGTTCTGGACGGCGTCCAGAAGAATCGTCTGCGGTGCAACTGGAAACTGGCGGTCGACAATCTCTACGACTGGTACCACGTGAAGGTCAGCCACGGCGCGTCCATGCGCCTCGGGGTCGTGGCCGAAAAACAGATGGCGCCCGAAGACCAAATGGTGATTCTGGGCGAGTACGGCCACGGCATCGGGGGGCCCGGCATCACGAACGCGCAGCAGGCGGCGTTCGAGGCGCGGCGAGCCGGTGCTGATTCGGCCCCCCCGGAATGGTTCGACATGTTGGCGCAGCGCCGCCTGGCGCCCGAGATGCGGGCGATGCTGGGCCCTGTGGGCAGCCGCTCGTTCGGTCATCCAAATATCTTCCCCAACCTTTGGGTAGCCCTGACGCGCCAGGTCTGCCTGCGCATTCCGCGGGGTCCGTTTGAAACCGAGTTATGGTGGTTTACCTTCCTGCCTCGCGGTGCATCAGAACAGGAACGGCGCACGACGGTGTGGGCGGCCAACCACCTTTTCGGTCCTGCGGGCTTGCTGGAGCAAGATGACGGCGAGAACTGGAGTCACTCCACACGCGGCGCGCGCGGTACCTTCACGCGCACCCTGCCCCTGAATTACGCCATGGGGCTCG
Source organism: uncultured Pseudomonadales bacterium (assembly GCA_964628545.1). GTDB lineage: Bacteria > Pseudomonadota > Gammaproteobacteria > Pseudomonadales > Azotimanducaceae > UBA7803. The sequence continues at coordinate 3,253 of CAZVMA010000078.1, forward strand.
GACACGACCAGGTGCGTGTCGATGACTCTGGACAGGCCGCCATCGAAACCGTCGTGAACGAGCACGGCCAGCGCTGGACCTATCAGTGCTGGCAGGAATGGCTACACGCACCGGACTGGGCAGCGCTTCGCGCCGAACACTCAAAACCTCCCACAGGAACCGTGTGATGGGTCGCTACGCCGAGTGGCCGATCGACGAGCGCATGCGACTTCGCTTCCAGGTCGAAGAATTTCTGTACGCCGAAGCCGCGCTGCTGGACGAAAGACGCTTCGATGCCTGGCTCGATCTGCTGGCCGACGACATTCACTACTGGATGCCGATCCGGCGCACCACCACGGCGCGCGAGATCGAACACGAGTTCACCCGACCGGGTGGAATGGCGTTCTTTGACGACGACAAGCGCACCCTGACCATTCGCGTGCAGCGCATGGCCGTGGGTCGGGCTTGGGCCGAAGATCCACCCTCCCGCACCCGCCATTTGTTGACCAACATCCGGGTGCTGGATGTGGTCGGCGACGAGATCACCGTGAGCGCCAACTTTCAGCTCTACCGCACCCGGCTGAACAGCGAGGAAGATGCATGGCTCGGCCGACGGGAGGATGTGCTGAGGCGCGTGCCGGACGGTTTCCGGATCGCGCGACGCTGCATATTTCTAGAGCAGACGGTCATCCTGGCGCAAAACATGAGCAGCTTCTTCTGATTGGCTGGCCCGCAACACGGCGCCGCACAGCACAATTGGCTACCAGCGAACCCAGCACACACCAAGACAGCAAAGGACCCGCCTCATGCGTCTGACCGGACAAGTGCTTTTGGTCACCGGCGGCGCGTCCGGCCTCGGCGCCGCAATCGTGGACCGCTGTCTGAGGGAGGGCGCACGCATCTGCGTTCTGGATCGTTCAGCGTCGGGCTGCGCTTCGCTGCAGGACCGCAACGATCCAAACCTCGCCGCCTGTGTCGGTGACGTGCGATCTCCGGACGACAACGCCCGTGCAGTCGAGCTGTGCCTGTCGCGCTTCGGCCAGCTCGATACCGCGATCGGCAATGCCGGTATCTGGGACTACTCGACGCCCCTCGTTGATATCGCCCTCGATGCGCTGCCGTCGGCATTCGATGAGCTGTTCCGTATCAATGTGCTGGGCTATTTGCTGCTCGCTCGAGCGGCGCTGCGACCGCTGGTGGCCAGCGGGGGCAATTTGATCTTTACGGTATCGAACGCGGGCTTCTGGCCGAGCGGTGGTGGCACTCTCTATACGGCCACCAAACACGCGGTGGTGGGGCTGATTCGCCAGCTGGCGTTCGAGCTTGCGCCGCATGTGCGCGTCAACGGCGTCGCCCCTGGCGCCATCGCAACCCAGCTGCGCGGCCCGGAGAGCCTCGGCATGGCCGATCGCGTATTTCCGGGAGCCGCTATGGCACGCAATGCGCCGGGATTCATCCCCATCGGGCGCTTGCCGACACCTGCGGAGTATGCGGGCGCCTATGTGTTTTTCGCCGCCCGAGAGGACAACGTGCCGGCGACCGGCGTGATCCTGAATCACGATGGCGGCTTCGGCATCCGAGGTCTGGGGCCCGCACCGCGCGGCGGCGATGATCTCCGCGCGCGGCTCGGGCTGTCAGCCGATCAGTTCCAAGGCCTGTTCGAACAGCCCGACGGTTGAGGCGTGCAAGCGGTCGCCGGTTTCCTTCGGCGCAAGGCCGGCGCAAGCGCGGGCATGCGTGCCCTCCAGAATCAGGCCGAGTCGGTAACAGGCCAGAACACGATACCAGAGCAGGTGGCTGAGATCGCGGGTGGTGTGCGCCGCATACTGGGCGATCACCTCGTCCTGGCTGGGTAGCCCGGGGGGATTGAACGCCACCACCGCTGTGCCATCGCGTCGCGGCCACGAGCACAACAAGTGCCCAAGATCCAGCAGCGGGTCACCGATGGTCACCAGTTCCCAGTCGACGACCGCAGCCAGTTCGCCCGAGTCGTGGCGAAACAGCACGTTGGCGAAATGGAAATCGCCGTGGATAAGGCCCGGTTGCGCGTCTGCAGGCTTGTGCGCATCAAGCCATTGTCCCACCTGATCAACACCCGGGATATCCGGGCCGGGGTAGCCAGGCAACTCGCTGTAGCTGTCGAGCTGTTTACGCCAGCGCCCAACCTGGCGCTCAGCCCAGCCCTCGAACTTGCCGAGATCGCCAAGCCCTCGGCCACGGAAATCCACCGCGCCGAGCGCGGCGATGGCTTCCGGCATGGCCAGCCCCATACGCCGCTGCACAGAAACATCGTTGGCGTGCAGATCAGGCAACCCGAGGGTCGCGTTGAAGCCGTCGATCGGCGCCATCAGATAGAACGCAGATCCCATGAGATGCTCGTCGGGGCACGCGGCGATGAGTGCCGGATGTGGTACGGCGCTTCCGGCCAGCGCCGCCAGGACGCGCGCTTCCCGGCGCATGGTCTCGTCGCTGTTCGCCCGCTTGTGCGGCGGCGGGCGCCGGAACACGTAGGCGCTGTTGCCGCGCCGAAAGCGCATGAGGATGTTCTGGGTGCCGCCCGTGATGAGCTCAGGCGCCTCGATCGGGCCCGATTCCAGCCCCTGCTCGTTCATCCACGCCTCGAGCGTGTCGAGGTTGACCACTTCGGCGAACATTCGGCTCATCGACTCCCCTCCGCTCTGCATCTGGCGCCGGGCAGATTAACTGATCCCGTCCGGTGTGAAACCGGGTCCGCTGGCGGCCGCCGCCGGCATAACGGCGGGGTAGGGATTTCTGCCGGTAGCGCGGCCCTGCCCGACCGCCTCCGCGAACGCGCGCGAAGCGGCGTCGGCGAAACCCGGTAACACGTAAAGCGCGCCCGCCTCGACGGCATCGAGGACTTCCCGCGCCAGATCTTCGACCGGCAAGCCTGCATCAACACCGGCACGCATGAGGCGCTCCAGATGGTCGAGTCGCGGGTTACTGAAGCGCGTCCGCAGACCGGGCACGAGGCCAACAGGTGAGGTTTTTTCCGGATTCATGATGTCCGAGCGCGTCATACCCGGCATGGCAATGGTGACGCCAATGTGGTGCGCTCCCTCCGCGGCCAGGTCGAGATACAGCGCCTCGGTCAGCGCCACCACGGCGTGCTTGGTCATCGAGTAGCTGGCAAAACCCGGGTTCACGGTAATGCCGGCGCCCGAGGCGATGGTGACCACGTGTCCGGGACGTCTTTGCGCAATCATGTGGGGCACGAACGCGCGTATGCCATGGGCAACCGACCGCTGATTCACGCCAATGACCCAGTCATATTCGGCTTCTGAAACCGCCCACGCGACCCCGGAGGCAAAGACTCCCGCATTGTTGACGAGCAGATTCACCGCTCCGAACCGGGCGATTGCGGCAGCCGCCAGCGCATCCATGTCTGCGGCCAGCGACACGTCCGTGCGCACTCCGATCACCTCGCCATGCGGCGTAAGCTCGGCCACCGCTTCCGCCAGCGCATCGGCTCGTATGTCAGCCAGCACGAGCCGTGCGCCGCGGGACAGCGCCGCTTGGGCCAGCGCGCGCCCGATACCGCTGGCGGCGCCCGTGATCACGGCTACGGTTTCAGCATTGATTCGCACGCGCGATCCTCAGTGCCCAGATTCCGTTACGGGCTGCAGCTCGGCACGCCGCCGCAACAACAGCGCCATGATGCCCCCCAGCGTCAGCAGGCCCGCCATCAGGAACAGCCCACCGGCGTAGAGGCCGGTCGCATCCTTTACCAGACCCACTGCGTACGGTCCCACAAAGCCTCCGAGCGAGCCGATCGTGTTGATCAGGGCGATACCTCCCGCCGAGGCTGCAGCGGTAAGGAAGCGAGTGGGCAGCGACCAGAAGGGCCCCCGGGTGCCCATGTCACCTACTGCCGCTACGGTCAGCGCCAGCACCCCCAGGACAGGGGACACGATGAAACCCGCCGCCACAAAGCCGGCCGCCCCGATAAAGGTCGGAATCGCGATATGCAGAAAGCGCTCACCCGTGCGATCGCTGCTGCGACCAATCAGGATCATGCCAATCGCGGCGGCCAGATACGGTATTGCGGTCACCAGTCCGACACCGAGCGGATCAAGCCCGGACCACTGGCTGACGATCTGCGGCGTCCAGAACTGGAGTCCATAGCTGCCGGTCTGAAACGCAAAGGCCAGGAAGGCCAGCGCCCAGACGACCGGATGCAGCAAGGCATCCTTGACGCTGTGCGAGTGCCGGGTGGCGGCGAGCGCGTGCTCGGCCTTAACGCGGGCCGACAGCCACTCGCGCTCGGCCGGCGCCAGCCAGTCGGCCTGCGCCGGCGAATCGGTGAGCAGCTTCAGGACGGCGCCCGTCAAGATCACCGCGGGCAGCCCCTCGATCAGGTACATCCACTGCCAGCCATGCAGCCCGTACAGGCCATCAAGACCAAGCAACAATCCGGCAAGCGGAGCCCCAATGACCTGGGCGAGCGGTATGCCGATCATGAACCAGGCGACGGCCTGCGCGCGCTGCGCAGAGGGATACCAGTGCGACAGGTAGTACAGAATCCCCGGCAGGAACCCGGCCTCCGCAACCCCGAGCAGGAACCGCAGGATGTAGAACGTGGTGGCGTTGTCGACGAACATCATCGCCGTGGCGAGCAGGCCCCACGTGAACAGGATGCGCGCAATCCAGCGGCGGGCGCCCACCCGAGCCAGGATCAGGTTGCTCGGTACCTCGAACAGCGCGTAGCCGAGAAAGAACACGCCCGCACCAAACCCGAACACAGAGGCGCTGAACCCCAGATCCTCGTTCATCTGCAGAGCCGCGAAGCCGACGTTGGTGCGATCGATCATCGCGATGATGTAGAGCAACAGCACAAACGGCAGGATGCGCCAATTCACGCGCCGCAGCGTTCTGCGCTCCAGCTCGATTTCGCTCATTTCGATGTGCCCATTGACAGCCTGCTCTCGGGAATCGACGCGTGGATCGCGGTGGCCGATGGTAACTGGCTCCCGCCGCGTCCGTCGATCTGGTACGTTGGCCGTGGGGGTCGGCGCGCGAGGGAGGGAAACGGTTCATGGCCATGCTGAAACGCGACGGTGTGCGGATTCACTACGAATTCCATCGCGCCGAATCAGATCAGGCGCCCGTAATGCTGCTCAGCCACGGCTACAGCGCGTCGTCAGCAATGTGGCAGGCGCAGATCGAGCCGATGCGCGCACGCTGTCACGTCCTGACCTGGGACATGCGCGGTCACGGTGCCTCGGACAGCCCCGATGATCCGGAACAGTATTCGGAAGCCCATACCGTAGCGGACATGGCGGCACTGCTGGACACCTGCGGCGCCGAGCGCGCACTCATTGGCGGCCTGTCGCTCGGCGGGTACATGTCGCTCGCGTTCCAGCGCCGACACCCGGGTCGTTGCTTCGGCCTGCTGCTGTTCGACACCGGGCCAGGATACAAATCGGACAGCGCCCGCGCCGGGTGGAACGCCAACGCGCTGGCACAAGCGCGCGCGCTGGAAAGCCGCGGCTTCGCGGCTCTCTCCGAGGGCGCAGAGGTTCGAGCTGCTGGCCATCGCTCCGCCCAGGGCCTCGCGCACGCCGCGCGCGGCATGCTCGCACAGGTCGACGATCGGGTGATTCGCTCGCTACCGGAGATCAAGGCTCCCACCCTCGTTCTGGTCGGCGAGAACGACGCGACGTTCCGCGTACCGGCGGAGCACATGGCCAGCAGGATCCCGAACGCCCAATTGGTGGTACTCCCTGGGGCCGGACATGCGGCGAACATCGATCAGCCTTTCGCCTTTACCCACGCCGTGCTGTCCTTCATCGACGAGCTAACGCCATGACGGGTCCAACGATTACCGCATTCGCTGCATCAACCCCGATCGAGACGGCGGCCGATAGGCGTCCCGACCCAGTCGCCCGCGCGCGCGGGCTGACCGATTTGGTAACTGCCCACGCTGACCGCGCCGAAGCTGAACGACGCCTGCCTGCTGCTGTCGCCCGCGCCTTTGCCGAGCAGGGGCTGTACCGTATCGCCGCGCCGCAGCGCTGCGGCGGGGCCGACGAGACGCCGATGACCCA
>CAZVMA010000079.1:0-2197 GCA_964628545.1 uncultured Pseudomonadales bacterium
CACACCTTCACCAGGGAAGTCGACGGGTTCGCCGAGAGCAACCCGCGTCACCCGGCGCACCGAAACCTCGCGGAACAGCCCGGGCGACAGCGGCGCACGAAAGCGCGTGCCTGGACCCATCTCGACCAGCAGGCCAGCGTCTTCATCACCGTAGACGGGCTCGATCAATCCCCCGATCGGCGACATGCCGATCGAGGCGGGTTCCGCGCGGGTCAGCAGCATGCGCTCGATGCGATCGGCATCGAAGGGCAGCAGGTTACCCACATGATCCTGGCGCAGCAGCACGGCATCGATCAGACCCAGGTCGTGCACCGGCAGGCCATAGCGGCCGGTACCGGTGAGATGCAGCACCTTGCAGCGCTGGTCTAACCCAGCGTGCGCGAGCGCGCCCCGGGCCTGCAGGCCCGCCACCATGCCGGCAATGGTCGGCTCGGCCAGCACCGGAAACACGTTGTTGGTGCCGGTGGACAGGGGAATCAGGCGCACATCCGCCGCGCGGGCCCCGAGCGCGCGCACGATTGCGCGATTGGTGCCGTCGCCGCCCAGCGAGACGATGGTGCGACAGCCCGCGTCCAGAAACGCCTGTACCGCGGTTTCGGTATCTTCGGCCGTATTCCGAATGGGCGGCGTCAACACGTGCGTGCGCGCGCCCAGATTCATGTACTCCAGCGCGGCAGCGGCAATGCGAAAGGGTTCACGCGCGACATAGATATCGGTGGCGCCGCAAGCGTCCGCGCCAGCCGCCACGCGCGCGACGATGTCGCGTTTCGCCTCGTGGGTCATGTTGGTCGCGCGGGCTGCCAGCCGGCGCACGTCGCGGCCGGACATGGGATTGACCAGGATGGCAACGGGGGCCGAGCCGGCAGGACCAGGGCCCGCGGGAACCCGGCCGCTATCCGAGCGACTCTCGCTTTGGTTGTGTTCAGCCATGTGCTTCTCCCCGACCGCGCCCCGTCAGAATCGGTAGTTCCCGCTGTTCCGGCACCGCTCGGCGCGCTGGCCTTTACGGCAGGGCCGCCCTATCGTTCCGGGGCCCATTCTAAAGCCGCGCCCATGGCCACTGACACCAGCACAGACAACGCCACCCGCGCCAACCCAGCTACGCTGTGCCAGCACCTCGACGAGTGCTCTGGTCCACCCGCCGACGCGCGGTCCAACCTGGAGAGCGACCCGCAGCAGCGGCCCTTCGACGTGCGTCTGGTGCTGGATGAGGCGTTGGGGCCGACCGACGCGCTGATTGCCTGCCGCAGCTGCGGGCAGCAGTATCTGATCGAGCAGATCGACTGCCGCGGCTTCGAGCGGCTGATGCGGGTCGCGCACGTCGACTCCAGCCAGGTTGAGCCGCTGCTCGCAGATCTGGCGCGCGGCAGCTGTGATCTGACCCGCGCAGGCGCGCAGGTTCAGCATCTCGCCGCCGGCGCGGTGTCCCTACCCTGGGCGCTTGCCGTCGACGTGCGCGACCTTCGGATCACGCGCCGGCTCAGGCTACCCGAAGGCATCCGCCTGCCGCAGGGCAGCTGGCGCAGCCTGCCGTGCGACGGTCGCTGGTTCAACCGGCTGGGCGGCTGATTGAGCCGTCGGCGCGCACCCAGCGGCTGATGGAAAACGGCCATGCATGCTCGGCGTCCGCCGGGTGGGGCTCGGAGTCGACGCAGCGCCAGCGGGACCAGTCAACCTCCGGAAAGCAGACGTCTCCGGCCACTTCCGCGTCGATCTGCGTCACGTGCAGCACCGACGCCCGCGGCAGCGCCGCCTGATACAGGGCGGCACCGCCGATCACGAACACGGTGTCGACGCCCGTAGCCCGGGCGCGGGTCTCTGCCAACCCAACCGCCGCGTCGAAATCCTGCGCCACCTGCACGTCCGAACCGGCCGCCGATGCCACGGGTCCAAAGCCAGGCTGGCGGGACACGACAATGTTCAGCCGTCGCGGGAGTGGCGCCCGGAGCGACTCGAAAGTGCGGCGTCCCATGATCACCGGGTGCCCGAGGGTGGTGCGGCGGAAGTAAGCCATGTCGGCTGGCAGACGCCAGGGCAGCGCGTTGTCACGACCGATCACCCCGTTGCGCGCCATCGCCCAGATGAGCGCGGCGAGACCGGACCTCGTCGCGCAGCTCGCCCGGGAGAAGTCCGCTGCGGAGAGTGCTCGCCAGGTCATCATGGCAGGTCCGTACCCCGGCCTTGGTTCCGCCCACCC
>CAZVMA010000079.1:2207-9279 GCA_964628545.1 uncultured Pseudomonadales bacterium
AGTCCTCGTAGCGGAACCCGAAGATATCGCGTACCGCCGGGTTGATGGCCATGGTGGGCAGCGGGTGCGGCGCGCGCGCCAGCTGCCGGTCCGCCTGCTCGAGGTGATTTGCGTACAGATGGGCATCGCCGAGCGTGTGCACGAAGTCGCCGGGGGCCAGATCGCAGACCTGGGCGATCATCTGCGTCAGCAGCGCATACGAGGCAATATTGAACGGCACGCCCAGGAATACGTCGGCGCTGCGCTGATACAGCTGACACGACAGCCGGCCATCGGCCACGTAGAACTGGAACAGCGTATGGCACGGCGGCAGGGCCATGCGGTCGACTTCCGCCACATTCCAGGCGCTGACGATCAGGCGCCGCGAGTCGGGCGTGCGCCGAATGTCGTTCACCACGCGCGCAATCTGGTCGATGGTCTCGCCGTCGGGCCCCGGCCAGGAGCGCCACTGCGAACCGTATACCGGCCCCAGTTCACCGTGCTCGTCCGCCCATTCATCCCAGATGTGGACGTCGTGATCCTGCAGGTAGCGAATGTTGGTCGAACCCTGCAGAAACCAGAGCAGCTCGTGGATGATGCCCTTGACGAACATTTTCTTGGGGGTGACGAGGGGAAAGCCCTCGGCAAGGTCGAAACGCATCTGGTACCCGAACACGCTGTACGTGCCCGTTCCCGTGCGATCACCTTTCCATACGCCGTGTTCGCGGATGTGCCGCATCAGATCGAGATACTGCTTCATGGGAGCGCACGCCGGGCCCTGACCAGCAACAGGATACCGATCAGCACCATGGGGATCGACAGCATCTGCCCCATCGTGAACCCCATCGCCAGCAGGCCAATGTGTCCGTCCGGTTCACGGAACGTTTCGGTGCAGATGCGCAGGCAGCCGTAACCAAGCAGAAACACGCCCGACACCGCGCCAGTGCCGCGCGCTCTGGCGGCAAACCACCAGACCACCGCGAACAGCAGAAGCCCCTCGGCCACGGCCTGATAGAGCGAGGACGGATGGCGCGCCACGGTTTCCCAGGCGCCCATGCACATGGGGTTCAGGCTGCGCACGGCGTCGGCGGTGCACGGGAACACGACTCCGAAGACCGAATCGGTGACGCGACCCGGCAGCTCGGTGTTGGCGAAATTGCCGAGCCGACCGAGGCCGAGCCCGGTCGGCACCAAAGGCGCGACAAAATCGCTGACTGACCAGAACGAGCGCCCGGTCTGGCGGGCAAACCACGCCAGACCGATCAAGGTGCCGATCAGCCCGCCGTGGAAGGACATGCCGCCTTCCCAGACGCGCAGCAGGTAGAGGGGATCGCGAACCAGCTCGGCGAAACCATAGAACAGCGTGTAGCCGATGCGCCCGCCCAGCACGGCGCCCACGGCACCGGCAAAAATTACATCCGCCACTTCCTGCGCCGACCAGCCGCTGCCCGGCCGCGCCGCGCGCCGTCGTCCCAACCACCAGGCCAGCGTGAACGCGGCCAGATAAGCGAGCCCGTACCAGCGCACCGCCAGCGGGCCCAAAGCGACGATGACCGGATCGATTTCCGGGTAATGAGGATGCTGCACCGGGTCTGTCTCCGTCTCGCCTCTGCTACACTCGCGGCCGATGTGTCTCGTGCTGATCGCCTACAACCCGGCCGCACACCACCCGCTGGTCGTTGCGGCCAATCGCGATGAATTCTACGCGCGCCCGACTCGCGCGGCACAATATTGGGAAGATCAGCCAGCCGTGCTCGCCGGACGCGACCTGTCCGCCGGCGGCACCTGGCTCGGCGTCCATCGGAACGGTCGTTTCGCGACCGTCACCAACTATGCCGACCAGACTCAGGGGCATGACGCGATCGCGGCACCCCCGCCGGCTCCTGCAGCCCGAACCGCAGACGGCATGGCCGCTAACGACCATACAGCCCAGTTTCCGCAGAGCCGAGGCGAACTGGCCGAGCGCTTTCTCTCCGGCTCGGCCGACGCCGACGCCTTCGCGCGCGCTCTGCACCCGCCCGCCTACCGCGGCTTCAATCTGCTGCTGTTCGACGGCGAGACGCTGGTCTACACCTCAAACCGGGGGCATCACCGCACGCTTGCGCCCGGCATCTACGGGCTGGCCAACGCCGAACTCGGCGCCAGCTGGCCGAAGGTCATTCGGGGCGAGCGGGCGCTTCGGTCCGCCCTCGCCGAGATGCCAGACCCGGATCGTCTGCTTGATCTGCTCGCCGACCGCACCATTCCCCCGGACCATGAGCTGCCGGCCCGCGGCCGACCGCTGGAGCTCGAGCGCAGCGTAGCGCCGTGCTTCATCGCCGGCGCCGAGTACGGTACCCGCGCCAGCACGGCCGTGATTATCGGGCGCGATCGGGTGACCTTCGCCGAGCAGGAATACTTTGCCTTTGGCCGCGCCGGACGGCGCGCGCTGTTCGAATTTGACATCGAACGCTGACGGAGAGCGTCCATGAATGTGAGCCTGAGCGGTCGCACGGCCGTAGTCACCGGTGGCAGCCTCGGCATCGGTCGCGCCATTGCGGCCGCGTTCTTCCAGGCCGGTGCGCGCGTGGCGTTGATCGCGCGCCGACCCGAACCCCTGGCCGAGGCCGAGACGGCTATCGCCGCCCTGGCGGCCCCCGCAGACGCGCGGGTCGTGGCATGGACCTGCGACGTGACCCAGCCCGACCAGATCATGGCGACTCATGACGCCATCGTCGCGACCCTGGGACCGGTCGACATTCTGGTCAACAACGCGGGGCAGTCCGCCGGCGGTGCGTTCGAGACCATTTCCGACGCGGCTTGGCAGGCCGATCTCGACCTGAAGCTGTTCGCCGCCATTCGCTTCACGCGGCTGGTCTGGCCCGGCATGCAGGCGCAGGCATGGGGTCGCGTGATCAACCTGCTGAACGTCTACGCCAAAACGCCGGATGCCCGCACAGCGCCCACATCGGTCAGCCGCGCGGCCGGCATGGCGCTGACCAAGGTGCTCGCGAACGAAGGCGCGCCGCGTAACATTCTCGTCAATGCGCTGCTGATAGGGTTGATCAAGAGCGATCAGATCCGCCGCCAGCACGCCGCGAGCGGCGGCGAGCGCTCACTCGATGAATTCATCGCCGCGACCGGCGCGCGGCTGCCGATGGGGCGCATGGGCGAGGCCGAAGAAGTGGCCAACCTGGCCCTGTTCCTCGCCTCCGAGGCGGGCAGCTATGTCACCGGCTGCGCGATCAACATGGACGGAGGGCTGTCACGTGTGGTCTGAAGACAACTATTCGGGCGCGAAGGAAACGAATTCTGTCAACGGCGCGCAGTCGACGACCCCGGCGATCCCCACAGCGACCGACGCAAGCCCGGTCAGCCGGCGACACTTTCTGGTCGGCGCAGGCGCCGGATCCGTCGCGGCAGCAGTCGGTGGGTCACTCGGCGCCGCGGCGCTGACCGTGAGCCCGGACGCCAAGGCAGCGAGCACCGCCCCGGGCCGCGGCCGGTTTCGGCACGGCGTGGCCAGCGGCGACCCACTGACCGACCGCGTTATCCTGTGGACGCGCATCACGCCCAAACAGCCGCGCGCGGCGGCCGTGCGCTGGGTGATCGCGCGCGACGAGCGACTGCGCCAAGTAGTGAATGAAGGCGTCGTGACGGCACTGCCGGACCGGGACTGGACGGTGAAGGTCGATGCCGAGGGCCTGCAGCCCGGAGTCACCTACTGGTATCGCTTCGAAACCGGCGGCGAGCGCAGCCCGGTCGGGCGCACGCGCACCCTGCCGGACGATCGGGCGACCCGCGCCAAGTTCGCGGTGGCCAGCTGCTCGAATTATCCCGCCGGGCTGTTCAATGCCTACGGCCGGATCGCCGCACGCGACAACCTCGACGCGGTGCTGCATCTCGGCGACTACATCTACGAGTATGCGGCCGGCGGCTACGCGGAAAATCCGGCGCTGCAGCGCCAGCACCAGCCCGCGCACGAAATCGTGACGCTCGCCGACTACCGCGGGCGCTATGCGCAGTATCGAACCGATCCGGACCTGCAGGCCGCGCACGCGCGCCATCCCTGGATCTGTGTCTGGGACGACCACGAAAGCGCCAACAACAGCTGGCGCGACGGCGCCGAGAATCACCAGCCGGAAGAGGGCACCTGGGCTGATCGGCGCGCGGCGGCCGTGCGCGCGTGGCACGAGTGGCTGCCGGTGCGGGAGCGGCCATCCGCCGACGGCCCGCACATCTGGCGCAGCTTCCGGTTCGGCACCGTGGCCGATCTGATCATGCTGGACACCCGCCTGCACGGGCGCACGGAGCAGGTGGCGGACCGCAAGGACGCCGCCGGCATGGCGGCGTCCGGTCGCACCATGCTGGGGGAGGATCAAGCCGCCTGGCTGGCCGAGGCGCTGCGGGCATCCGTGCGCCGGGGCGCCGCCTGGCACGTAATCGGGCAACAGCTGATGTTCGGGCAGCTGCTGGATGCCGACCGGGTGTTGCTGAACAGCGACATGTGGGACGGCTATCCGGCGTCGCGACAGCGGCTGCTGGATCAGCTGGCGGCCGAGTCGATTCAGGATACCGTGATCCTGACCGGTGACATCCACAGCAGCTGGGCGGTCGACATCACGCCAGATCCGTTCGGTGCGGGGTACGACCGCGCGACCGGCCGCGGCGCCCTGGCGGTCGAGCTGGTGACCACCTCGATCACGTCGCCGGGCCCGATGGGCAGCGCGGCCGATATCGAGGCGCGGGAGCAGGCTATCGTCGCCAGCCAGCCGCACATTCACTACGCCAACCTCCGCGAGCGCGGCTATCTGCTGGTTGACCTGGATGCCACGCGAGCGCGCGCCGAGTGGTGGTATGTCGACCGCATCGACGCGCCATCGGTCGCGGAACGGCTGGGCGCCGCATTCACCACGCGCCGGGGCGCCAACCATTTGGTGCGGGACGCCAACCATTTGGTGCGGGACGCCTGACCGAAGCGCGTGCGCGCCGGACTGACGCGTTCGGGTTAGACGGGGGAGTGGCCGATGCTGACGGGTAACTGGCTGAAGCCGTGGAAGAAACAGGAGCTGATGCGCTCCGGTGGGCCTTCGACCCGCAGGTCGAGCCGTCGGGCCAGAATCTCTTCCCACAGCACCCGCAGCTGCATTTCCGCGAGGCGATTGCCGAGGCACCGATGCACGCCAAAACCAAATGACAAGTGGTGGCGGGCGTTGGGGCGATCAATGATGAACGCATGAGCGTCGGGGATCACCGTCTCATCCCGATTGCCGGACAGATACCAGAGGATGACACGATCACCCGTTCGGATCGTCTGACCGTGCAGCGTCACGTCGCAGGTGGCCGTGCGGGCCATATGCGCAAGCGGCGTCTGCCAGCGAATGATCTCTGACACCATGTTCGGAATCAGCCCCGGATTCGCCCGCAGCAGCGCAAACTGGTCCGGGAACCGATGCAGCGCCAGCAGGCCACCGGTGATGGAATTGCGGGTGGTGTCATTGCCGCCCTGTATCAGCAGCAGCATGTTGCCGACCAGCTCGCGCGGGCCCATGTCGCGGGTGCCGGCGCCGTGCGCCAACATTGCTATCAGGTCAGGGGCCACCGGGTCAGGCGGCGGCTGGTGGGGGCTGCCCGGGCCCGGGTCGACCGCCGCCCCACTGCCGCCGGACGCGGCCAGCGCATCGTTCCAGCGCGCCGCAAAGAACTCGCCCATGTCCGCCAGCGTGTCGTAAAACACCGCGGGCGAGGGCACGATTTCCGGGTTGTCCGGGTTGGCGAGAATGTCGGACCAGGCCACCAGCCGCTGCCACTCGTTGACCGGCAAACCCAACAGCGTGGCGAGCATCTGGCCGGTGAGCGGCTTGGCGACGCGCTGCACCCAATCGAAGGTCTCGCCGCTGGGCAGTTGGTCCAGAATGGCTCCGGCCCATCCCCGAATGGTCGCTTCCAGCTCAGCCAGGCGCGAGGGCGCGAAACGCGGCGCGACGGCCGCCCGCTGACGGTCATGCCGCGGCGGGTCGCTCTGGATAAACATCGGAATGAATTCGCCGGACTGGGCGGTGCCGGTGATGGCGACGCCTCCCGACCGGGCATCGGACGAAAAGCGCGCCGGATCGCTGTCGATGGCCAGGATGTCCCGGAAACGGGTGATCGACCAGTACGGGCCGTACTGGCTTTCGTCGCAGTAGTGCACCGGGGCTTCCGCCCGGAGACGGGCGAAATAGGGTTCGACCAGGTCCGCCTTGAACAGCGCCGGGTTGGCGACGTTGATGCGCTCGAGCGGCAGGCGCCAGGGGTCGATTGCCGGGTCCACCGGATCGCGGCGCCGGCGTTTGCTGGCATAGGTGGCGCCGCGATATTCGGCCGCCTTGTCGCGATAAGCCCGAAATGCGTCTTCAGGCTGCCTCATCGACGGCACCTCCAGATTGCGCCGGCCGAACGACCGCGTACAGGACACCCGCATCCAGCACGCACGGCGACGGCTCGAGGTCCGGGTTAGACCGCACCCAGACCCGGCGGGCGAGCACGCCTTCGCGCACGGCCCCAACCCGCTCGGCCACTCGCTGGCTGCGCATATTGCCCACGGCCGCGATGATTTCCAGGCGTTCCAGCGCCGTCTCGGCGAACGACCAGTCGATCAGCTGCCGCACGGCGCGGGTGACGAGGCCGCGCCCCGCCTCCGCGCTGGCGATCCAATAGCCGAGATTGGCGCGCAGGTAAACCGGATCCACGGCATTCAGACCGCAGGCACCGACCAAACGATCCTGATACCAGAGCGCGAACTCGTGGGCGCCGCCCGATGCGAACCCGGCGTGGGTATGGGCGATGAAAGCCTGCGCGTGGTCGACGCCGTAGCCCGCATGCGCCCAGGGCAGCCACGGATAAAGCTCCGGCAGGCTTGCCTGGACCAGCGCGGCCAGCGCGTCTGCGTCTACGGCCCGGAACGGGCGCAGCGCGACGCCCGCGTCCTCGACCGGCAGACGCCGTGGCTCAGCCAAGCTCATGGCTGCGCGCGAGATCCTCGCGCAGGGTGCGGCCCGCCATCAGATAGAAAACGGTCGACAGCACGTTGAACACCAGCACCGAGACCAGCGCCCAGCGAACCGAGCAGAAG
>CAZVMA010000080.1:0-3187 GCA_964628545.1 uncultured Pseudomonadales bacterium
GCACCGATATTCCGTGGAACTTCACCAAGTTCCTGGTGGGCCCCGACGGCGCGGCCCTGGCGCGATTCGGGCCGCGCGTGACGCCCGAGGAGATCGCCACCCGGCTCGGCGATCTAATCTAGGGCGCCGGGCTGACGCGCACGACCTTGCCCTGTTCGCCGTCGGTGATCAGGTATAGCAGGCCATCCGGTCCGGTCTTCACGTTCCGGATGCGCTCGCCCAGCTCGGCAAACAGCGGCTCCTCGGCGGTGACCTGGTCGCCGTCGAGGGTCAGTCGTCGAACCTCCTTGTTCACCAGCGCGCCCACAAACAGGCTGCCGGACCACGCGGGGAAACGGTCGCCGCGATACACGGTGAGGCCCGAGGGGCCGATCGACGGTACCCAGTAGGTCAGCGGCGCCGTCATGCCGTCCCGGTTTTCGAACGGCGAAATCCGGGCGCCGGTGTAGTCGATGCCGAACGTGGCCACCGGCCAGCCATAGTTGGCGCCAGGGGTTAGGCGGTTCAGCTCGTCGCCGCCGCGCGGACCATGCTCGTGCTGGTAGATCACCCCCGTGGCGCTGTCGATCGCGATGCCCTGCGGGTTGCGGTGGCCCCAGGTGTAAACGGCACCAGTCACCGGGTCGCCGGGCAGTGGATTGTCCGCGGGCAGCGTGCCGTCGCGATGAATGCGCAGGGTCTTGCCCAGCTGGCGGGCCGGGTTTTGCGCGTCCTCGCGGTATTCGAAACCATCGCCGATGGTCACCAGCAGCGCACCGTCCGGCATGAAGGCCATGGCGCCGCCGTAGTGCTGCGGGGTGTCCTTCAGCGGCGTGACCGTCAGCAGCACCTGCAGGTCGCGCAGCCCGTTTTCGTCGAGCCGCGCGCGCGCGATGCGCGTGCCGTTCGCGCCGGCGTCGCCGTGCGCGTAGGACAGGTAGACCCAGGACTGATCGACCCCGTTTGCGTCGGGCTCGGCGCCGAAGGCCGGGTCGAGCGCGACATCCAGCAAACCGCCCTGGCCGCGGAAGAAGACGGGCGGAACTCCGGCGAGCGCGGGGCCGACCAGACCATCGGCGGACACCCTGCGCAGGGCGCCGGTGCGCTCTGTCACCAAGTAGCTGCCGTCAGGTAGAAACGCGATGCCCCAAGGATGCTCGAGGCCGGCGGCCACCGTGTCGAGAACATAGGGCTGCGCCGCGTACGTTGGCGTGATTGCGCTGGCGAGGCCAAGCAGCAGCAGAAACCGGATGTGGCGCATGGGTATGGCCTTCGTTCCAGGAATGCCCGCGAACCGGGCGGAACCGGTATGCTAGGCCATCTTCCAGCAGGATGTACGCACGCATGTTGCAAAACATCATTCGCAGAGTGCTGGCCTACGCGCTTGCGGTGCTTGTCGGGTACGTCGCGGCGGCCGTCGTCGCCACCCAGTTCGTGCTCGCCCGCTTCCCGGATATGGGCGTTGCGGTGGGCTTCGGCGATCGGCTTTCGACCACGGCTTTCGATCTGGTGGGCATGGCTTCCACCTATCTGCCAATCATTGCCGTCGCCTTCGCCATCGCCTTTCCGGTCGCGGCGCTGGTGCATCGCTGGCGTCCCGAGTGGCGTTGGTTCGGCTACCCGCTCGCCGGCGCGGTGGCGCTGCTCGTGGTGCACGTGTCCATGACCGTCGCGTTCGGGTTCACGCTGATGGCGCCGGTGCGATCGGTCGCGGGGCTTGTTGCCCAAGGCTTGTGCGGCGCGATAGGTGGTTGGGTGCTGCTGCGCGCGCTGCCCCGCCCGCCAGCGCCTTCGGTTTGAGCGGCCTCATGGCGTCCGGAACGGGTTGGCTTGACCGCGTCGAACGCATCGGCAACCGCCTGCCGGATCCGGCGCTGCTGTTCCTGCTGCTGCTCGGCGTCGTCTGGGTCGCATCGGCGCTGCTGTCGCAAATCGACTATCAGGCTATCGATCCCCGCACCGGCGACCCGCTGCGCGTTCAGAATCTGCTGACCGGCACATCGCTCGTTGCGTTTGCCAGCGGCATGGTGGGCACCTTCGTCAACTTTCACCCGTTGGGCGTAGTGCTGGTCGCCATGCTTGGCATCGGCGTTGCGGACCACACTGGGTTCATCCGCGCCGGGCTGCGAGCCCTGCTCGCCGCAACGTCACCGCGATTGCTGACGCCCATGCTGCTTCTGGTGGCCATTGTCAGCCACACCGCCGCTGACGCCGGTTACGTGCTGGTCATCCCGCTCGGCGCGGTGATCTTCCAGGCCGCCGGGCGACATCCCTTGGCTGGCATCGCGGCGGCGTTTGCGGGCGTCTCGGGTGGTTTCAGCGCCAACTTCATTCCGTCGTCACTGGACCCGATGCTGCAGGGGATCACCCAGGCCGGCGGCCGTCTGCTGGATCCCGAGCTGGTGCTGAACCCGCTCAACAACTGGTTTTTCACCGCGGCGTCCACCGCGGTGATCATTGCTGTCGGCTGGTACCTCACCGATCGCGTCGTTGAGCCCCGCCTTGCGAGGACGCCGGTTGATGGTGACCTGGCCGAGCAGCCGTCGCTCACCCCGCTGGAACCCTCGGAACGCCGCGGTCTGCTTGCCGCGCTGCTGGCCATGGGGCTTGGCGTGCTGGCGCTGGTGCTGTCGGCGCTGCCGGCGGACTCCGCCTGGCGCGGTCCTGGAGGCGAGCTCACCGAGTCGGCGGCCGGCCTGATGAAGAGTGTGGTGCCGCTCATCTTCCTGCTGTTCCTGCTGCCGGGCGTGGTGTTCGGCTACGTGGCTGGCACCGTCCGGACGCATCGCGACATCGTGGCCGGCATGAGCAGCGCCATGAGCGGCATGGGCTATTACATCGCGATGGCGTTCTGCGCCGCGCTGTTCATCGCCGAGTTCGGGCGCTCGAATCTTGGCGCCCTGGTCGCGCTGTCGGGCGCCAGCGGCCTGCAGGCGGCGGCGCTGCCGGCGGGGGTCACCGTCGTCGGCGTGATCCTCATCACCGCGCTCGTCAATCTTTTCATCGGCTCCAGCTCGGCGAAGTGGGCGCTGCTTGCGCCCGTGCTGGTGCCCATCCTGATGCAGCTCGGCTTGTCTCCGGACCTCACGCAGGCGGCCTACCGGGTCGGCGACTCGTCGACCAACATCATCACCCCGCTCATGCCCTACTTCCCGCTGGTGGTCGTGTTCTGCCAGCGCTATGTGACCCGCACAGGTATCGGTACGGT
>CAZVMA010000080.1:3197-4047 GCA_964628545.1 uncultured Pseudomonadales bacterium
CACCTGGACCGGTTTCCTGATGTTGTACTGGCTGATGGGTATCCCGCTCGGACTGCAGTCGAGCTATAGCTACCCGGCGCCCTGATCAGCTCCGCGCCCGCTGAGAGCGCACATGGCGAAACAAGAGCTCAGAATTGCTCTGGTGATTTACGGCGGCGCCTCGCTCGCCGTGTACATGCACGGGGTCACCAAAGAGCTGGCGAAACTGGTGCGCGCATCGAAGGTGCGGCGCGAGAACCCCTCGGCGGATGCGAGCACCGGATTTGCGGGCGGCCCCGACCTGCGCGCGGCGGACACGGAAGCGGTCTACTTCGACGCGTTGTCGACGGCGTCGGCGCGGCATGAAAGCCGAGTGGTGATCGATGTCATCGCGGGCGCATCCGCGGGCGCGATCAACGGCGCGCTGTTGGCCAGGACGCTGGTGGATGATGCCAGCCCCGACGCTGTCACCGACCTCTGGCTTGATCACGCTGACAGCCAGCAGCTGGCCGCAGAGTCTGTGGCGCCGTGGCGCAAATGGTATGTCTACCCGGTGGTGCGGCTGCTTGCGCGCGCGCTGCCCAGGGGCCTTGGCACACCCGAGGTACGCCGCAAGCTTGGCCGACTGATGCGCAGCCGCTGGTTCGTGCCGCCGTTTTCGGGGGCGCGCCTGTGTGCGGTGCTGCTGGATGCGCTGGCCCAACTGGAGCGTTCGCGTCGCCCCCACAGCACGTTGATTCCGCCGGGCCAGCGGCTCGACTTTTATGCCAGCCTCACGGATCTGCGTGGCTATGAGCGACCGCTCAGCCTGCCCCGGGGGGTCGCGGCGCCGGATTGGGGCGCGACGCGCGCGGTGGAGCGCGAGCACGGT
>CAZVMA010000080.1:4057-9264 GCA_964628545.1 uncultured Pseudomonadales bacterium
TTGCCACCTGAGCCATGCGGCAGAAAAGTACGCCGACGCAACTGACTTCGACCCCGCCAACGCGCCAGCGCTGGTCTGGGCGGCCCGCGCCAGCGCATCCTATGCGGGTGCGTTTCCGCCGTTCCGGCACGATGAGCTGACTACCCTGCTCGCAGCGCGGCGCATCGCCTGGCCGGGAGAGGAGCGCTTCCTTACGACCGCGCTTCGGGGTCGTGATGGTGCACCTCTGGCGCGCCTGGGTGATCCGCGTGAGCGCTATTTTGTCGACGGCGGCATCGTCGACAACAAACCGTTCCGCGCTGTGCTGGACGCGCTGCAGCATCGGCCGGCCGATCGTCACGTGTTGCGGCGTGTGGTGTACATCGAGCCGAACCCGGCAGCCTCGGCGGCGCGCGCTCCGGCGGCCGGTGCCGCCGCGCCTGGTTTTCTCGCCACCCTGCGCGCGGCGCTTGACACTATTCCGCGCCACCAGCCGATTCAGGATGCCCTGGCCGAACTGGCGGCGCTCGATGCCCGGGTGCAGATCAACCAGAATCTGTTGGACGCCGAGCGCCCCCGGCTGGACGCGCTGATTCGTGACCAGCTGCGCCCGCAGGCCAATCAACCGTTGACCGAATCCCTGCTGGGGTACCTGCGCGAAATGCAGGTCGAGCAGGCAGCCCGGGAGGCCGGCTTCGCCTGGCAGGGCTATGTCGCCCGTCGCGCCTGGCAGCTTATTGACGGGCTGGCGGCCCGCTGGCCGCGCGGCGACCGCGCGCTCGGGGCGACGGCCGCGATGCTGGCGGCGCTGTGCTGGTCCGCACCAGACGGCGAAGCTGGCGACCAGTCGCGCCGGCAATCGGTCTTTCTCGACCGTTTCGATGTCAGCGACCGGTTGCGACGACTGCAGTTTTTGATTCGCCGGATCAACCAGATCGAGCCCGACTGCCCGTCCGAGGCCCAACGCGTGACGCTGGGCGGTCTGAAGGCGGCGGCATACCGGTTGGCCGACCACCTCTATCAGACCCGCGAACATGCGCTCGCAGCGCTCGTGCCCCTGGATTCGTTGCCGGAGACTCGGTTTTTGGCGCAGCAGCTCGACGCGCTGGCAGGGGCCCTGGATCTGGTTGCGCATGACCGGGCTGCCGACGCGCTGCTGGCGCGCGTGCTGCCCACGCTCGACGCCGCCATGCGCGAGCAGCTGCTGGTCGAATACGTGGGCTTTCCGTTTCTGGATCTGCTGCTTCTGCCCCACGGCGCCGCGGATGATGTGCCCGACCCGCTTACGCCGGTGCGCACGGTCCGCATCAGCCCGCGCGATGGCGGCCTGTTGGCTGATCGCTTCGACGGGCTGCGCTGCCGCGGCCTCGGAGGTTTTTTGGGCTTTTTCGACCGCAGCCATCGCGAACACGATTATCTCTGGGGGCGATTGAATGGAGCCGAGCGCGCGATTGACCTACTTGCGGACCTTGCGCCCGAGGTGGCAGCAGGCGCGCAGGCGCTGAAGTGCCGCGCGTTCCGGCAGATCCTGACTCGCGAGGCCGGGACCAGCGCGAACCGGGCCGCGCTGTGCGCTGACCTGCTGCGCGCGGTGGAAGCGCTCGAACGTGGGCTCGAGGTTACGGAGCTACAGCGAACCGCTGCAGCAGATCGATCATGAAGCGCGTGCCGTCCACCAGCGCCGTAACCCCGACGCGCTCGTTGTTGCCGTGTACGCTCGCGCGATCCTCGGGCGGCACCACGATCGGGCTGAAGCCGTAGCTGACGATGCCGCGATCCCGGAAGAAATGGCTGTCGGTGAAACCGGTCGACACGGACGGGATGACCACGGCGTCGGGGTGCCGTGCCGCAACGCCTTCGGCGATGGCCCGGTAGAGCGGCGTGTCCGTGCCGGTCACGGCGGGGGTAAAGGACATCAGGGTCTCGATCTGCACCTGCGGGTCGTTCACCACCACCGCCAGATCGTCGATGAACCTGTCGGGATCCTGGTCGGGCAGCAGGCGGCAGTCCAGCTCCATCGACGCCTCGGTGGGTACCACGTTGATCTTCTCGCTGCCCGCCAGTCGCGTGATGGAGCAGGTGTTGCGCAGCAGCGCGTGAGCGCCCGGATTGGTCTGCTGCAGGTAACGCAGGAAGTCGTCGTCCGCGGCGGCGGCCGCCGGGTTGGCGTAGCGGCCTCGGAGCTCCGGCGGCTGAAACGGCGCCAGCGCCTCGAACATGCTGGCGACTGCGGGCAGCGCCCGGGCCGGGAACGCGGTTTCGGCGATGCGGTCGCCGGCGCGCAACAGGCGCGTCACCGCAGTGGTGGCCTGCGGTGCGGAGCCGTGTCCAGGGTTGCCGCGCGCGGTGAGACGCAGCCAGAGCGGCACTTTCTGGGTGACCTCGACGTTGAACACCAGCTGTTCGCCCACCCGTCCGCCGCTGACGCCTTCGTTCAGCAGAAACCCGGCATCCGCGAAGATTTCGGGATGGTGCTCGAGTAACCAGCCCGCGCCATAACGCCCGCCTGCTTCCTCGTCGGCGGTCGCAACCAGAATCACGTCCCGGCTGAGTGGCCGTCCAGCTGCATGCAGCGCCAGGAAGGCCTGCAACTGCATGATGCCCGCACCTTTCATGTCGAGAGCACCGCGACCCCAGACATAGCCATCGCGAATCTCGCCGCCGAGCGGGTCGGTCGTCCAGTAGCGTCGATCCGCGGGCACCACGTCGATGTGGTGCAGCAGTACCAGAGCCGGCGCATCACCGCCTACCAGGCGCGCCCAGAGATTGCCGCGGCCAGGGGCGGACTCGGCGGTCTGGTAGGCGATGCCCGCCTGCTTCAGCACGGTGGCCAGAAACGCGACGCCTCGACTTTCGTTGCCCGGCGGGTTGGTGGTGTCGACCCGCAGATAGGCGGCCAGGCGCTCCGGTGTGGCTGCCGCGTAGTCGGACGCCAGCGTGCCGGCGGGCAGAACCAGAGCGACAAGGAGCAGCAGGCAGTATCCGATTGCGTGTGCGGGCATGTTGCTCTCCGGCGTGGTTCCGGAGGGTAACACGGAACCCGCCTAACGGGCGCTCGTGCGCTCAGGCGGCGGGCGCGGGTCAAAGGCGAGCTCGGTCGCCATGCGTTGGTACAGGGCGCGGGCTGTGTCGGACGTCGCCTCCGGCAGCACCACACGCAGGGTTACCAGCTGGTCGCCTCGCGGCGCCGCGCCGGGCGGGCCGTGCCCCTTTGGTAAACCCCGCCCGCGAAGACGCAGCCGGGTGTAGGCGCTGGTGTTCGGCGCGATGCGGACACGCACCGGCCCGCCCAGGGTCGGCACCGGCACGGACGCGCCGAGCGCGCATTCCCACGGCGCCACTGCGAGCTCGCAGAGCACATCGCTGCCGTCGGCGTGAAACTGGGGATGTGGCGCGATTCGGAACACCGCGAACAGATCGCCGGGTGGGCCACCCGCCGGGTCCGGGTAGCCGTGTCCGCGGATGCGCACGCGGGTCCCGTCATGTACGCCTCGGGGTATCTGGATGCGCAGATTCGTGTTTCGGGTTCCAGCGGCCGTCCGCGTGCCCGGCGGCATGTCCGGCGGAGTGGCGATTGTTACCCGCTCGCCGCGCCAGGCCTCCTCCAGCGTAATCGCGGCGATTACCTCGGCGTCCCGACCGCGCGTCGCGCTCCAGTTGGTTCGCGCCCCGAACAACGACGCGAACAGGTCGCCCAGCGACGCGCCGTCGTCTGGCTGGCCGGATCCCTCGGCGAAGCGAAACCGCCGCGCCCAGCCGGGCGGGGGCTCGAAACGCTGATGATCCTGCCAGCTGGCGCCGAGCGCGTCGTACGCGGCCCGTTTCTCGGCGTTGCCGAGCACCGCCCACGCTTCTCCGATGGCCTTGAACTGCGCTTCCGCGCCCGGGTCGGGGTTGCGATCCGGATGGTATTTGCGGGCGAGTTTGCGGTACGCGCGCTTGATGGTGTCGGCGTCGTCGTCGCGGTTGACGCCCAGCAGTGCGTAGTAGTCGCGGTACTCCACGGCGGCAGCGGTTCCAGTGAGTTTACGATCGGAGCGCGGAGCGCAGCGGAGTGGCGGCACCGCGCCGCGAAACAGCAGCGGGCGGTGCCCTGACCGTTGTCAACGCCGTTCGCAGAGGCCGTTCGCAAAGGCCCGTCAGGGGGCCAGTGCGCAGGCCCGCTCAGGCGCTGATGGCGATACGCTGACGCTTGGCCTTCGCGGTTTTCGGCAGCGTCACTTCCAGCATGCCGTCCTTCAGCCGCGCGGTGGCGTGCTCGGCGTCGATATCCCCGGGCAGCGCGACCGTACGCGCGCTGGTGCCGCGGCTGATCTCGCGCCGCCAGTAGTCGCCGTCCTGTCGGGTTTCGTCCGACTCGGTCGCGCCGCGAATGGTGATCGTGCTGTCGGACACGGATACCTCCACGTCCTTGGCTGCCACACCGGGCATCTCGGCCCGCACAACGACCTGCTCGGCGGCGTCGATGACGTCGACGCGAGGCACGTCGTCACCGCCGTTACCGAAGGCGCTCGCTGCGCCAAACGTGGGCCAGTCGAAGCTGAGCGCACGCGGCCAACGGCGCCGGAAAAAGTCATCAAACAGACGCTCCATCTGGTGGTCGAAACGCTGCGGAAGCGACTCGCCGGATCGCAGCACCGCGATTTCCTTGTCCTTGGCCATGCCAGTCTCCTGTTGGGTTGGGTCGGCAAATCTAGTGCGGGCGCACAAGCCGGCAACATTCGCTGTAGTCCCTACGGGCAGGTACGGAGCGGAACAGCGCGCATGGCGTCGGCCAGCCCGGATTCGCAGAATTCGCAGGGACGCTCATTCGCTTCTGAAATCGGCGCGCACCAGTCGCGCTCGCCATACGCAAAAGCAGCCCATCGAAAGAACAGCCCGTCGGGCGCCGCCCATCGAGATCCGTTTCGCGCGCTGCTGGCCCCCGGTGCTAGCGGCTGGTCCCGAGTGATAAAGGAGCCGTAGATGCGCAGACAGGTGAACGTCAGTCCGGCGCGCGCTTTGCGCCGCGACATCGAGCGCGTGGCGCGGGAGACCGGCCGCTTGACCGGTTTGCCGCGACTGTCCCCGGCGGTTCTCGATGCCATTCAGCGGGTGCCGCGCCAGCGCTTTGTCGCTTCTACCGACGCCGCGGCAGCCTGGCAGGATCTGGCGCTCGCCATCGAGCAGGGAACGATCCGCCTGCCGCGGGTCCAGGTTCCCACCCAGTTCATCTGGGGCGAGAACGA
>CAZVMA010000081.1:0-9188 GCA_964628545.1 uncultured Pseudomonadales bacterium
GCACCGACATCGTGCTGGGCGGCAGCTGGGAAGCCGAAGTCGCGGCGCTCGAGGCCCCCGAGCCGGAGGCGATCGAGGCGATCAAGCAGGCCTGGCAGGGGCGGCATGAAGCTGTGCTCGCTGCTGGGGGGCTGCACATTATCGGCACCGAGCGACATGAGTCCCGGCGCATCGACAACCAGCTGCGCGGTCGTGCCGGTCGCCAGGGCGACCCGGGCTCCACACGCTTCTATCTGTCGATGGAAGACAACCTGATGCGCATTTTCGCCTCGGATCGCATCCGGGGGCTCATGCAGTCCATTGGGCTCGAGAAGGGAGAAGCCATCGAGCACCGCATGGTGAACAACGCCATCGAGAAGGCCCAGCGCAAGGTCGAGGGGCACAACTTCGACGTGCGCAAGAACCTGCTCGAGTACGACGACGTCGCGAACGACCAGCGCCAGGTGATCTACCAGCAGCGTCGCGAACTGATGGAAGCGACGGACATCGCCGACACCATTGTCGCCATTCGCGAGGAAGTGGTGCAGGAGATGATCGCCGAGTACATCCCGCCGCAGTCGATCGAGGACCAGTGGGATCTGTCCGGTCTCGAGCAAGCCCTGGTGAACGAGTTTGCTTCGGTGCAGCCCGTCGCGCGCTGGGTGGCGGAGGATTCAAGCCTGACCGAAGAGACCATTCGCGAACGCATCTTTGCCCAGATCGTCAGCGAGGTCAGCGCCAAGGAAGCGCAGTGGTCGGCCCAGAATGTCGACATGCGGCTGGTCGAGAAGCAGATCATGCTGCAGATCCTGGACCAGCGCTGGAAAGAGCATCTGGCGCGCATGGACCATCTGCGGCAGGGCATTCACCTGCGCGCCTACGCCCAAAAGCAGCCGAAGCAGGAATACAAGCGCGAGAGCTTCGAGCTGTTCCAGGAGCTGTTGGCCAACATCAAGCGCGATGTCGTGCGGTTCCTGTCCAGGGTGCAGATCGAAACGCCGGAAGCGGTCGAGGAAGCCGAGCGCCGGCGGCGCGAGGAAGCGGAGCGCCGCATGCGCTTCAGCCACCCCGAGGCTGCCGGCCTTACCAATGTCGCAGCCGCAGCACAGGGTGAGCAACCCCTGCCGCCGCCTGCAGCATCGTCGTCACCGGGCCCAGCATCCGCGTCGGGGTTTTCCGGTGAGCCCAATCGAGCGGGTCCACGCGTGGAAACCTTTGTGCGCAACGATCGTAAGGTGGGCCGCAATGAACCCTGTCCCTGCGGTTCGGGCAAGAAATTCAAGCACTGTCATGGGCAAACCGCGTAACGGCGTTTTCCGCGCGATGTACCGCAGATGATGAACAAACTGTCCGCAACGCCGCTGCTGTCGCTTGCGGCGGGCGTGTTGCCCGAGTTTCCGCCCGAGGTGATCGTCTCGTCGGCCGTGGCTGCGGGTTATCCGGCATCGGGTATCTGGTTCGATCCGGATACCTGGACCGATAACACCACACGGGCGGTCCGTGCCGCCCTGGGCGCCCACGTGGCGCTGGATATCGAGGTGGTGTGGATTCGCGCCGGTCGCGAGGTCTCCGAGGCCGCGCGCCGCCTGATCGCTGCGGGCGGCGAGCTTGCCGCGCGCAACGTGCTGATCGTCAGCGCCAATCCGGACCCGCTGGAAACCCGGGTTCAGTTTGCCGCCTTGTGCGAACTGGCGGCCGCCGCGGGCATGCGCGCCGTCTTCGAGTTTCTGATGATCAGCGCGGTGCGCACGCTGGATGAGGCTGCGGCGATTGTGCGCGATGTGGCGCATCCGGCGGCTGGCGTCCTGGTCGATGCCCTGCACCTGCAGCGCGGTGGCGCGACTCCGGCGGCGGTGGCCGCACTCGACCCGGCGTGGCTGCCGTATGCGCAGCTCTGTGACGCACCGTTTGCGTTGCCCGCGGATGCGACGTACCTCTCCGATGCCGTCGACGGACGCTGCGCTCCGGGCGAAGGTGAGTTACCGCTTCGGGAACTGCTGCTCGCGCTGCCTGCCGGTATTCCCCAAAGCCTCGAGGTGCGTTCGCTGGCTTACCGGACCCGCTATCCGGATCCGGTGCAGCGTGCGCGCGCGGTGCTGGAGCAAACCCGTCGATTTCTGGCTGCAGACTGAGGACACCACATGGCCGTGAATCTCCCGCCGTTGGGCGAACTGTTGGCGGTGCCGGGCGTGCGCGTTGGCACCGCTTGCGCCGGGGTCAAGCAGATGGTTCGCGATGACCTCTGCGTGATGTTGCTTGAGCCAGGCTCGGCGGTGGCGGGCGTCTTTACCCGCAATAGTTTCCGCGCGGCGCCGGTGCAGATTGCGGAGGCCGTCATAGCGCGTGGTGGCGTCCGCGCGCTCGTCACCAACAGCGGGAACGCCAACGCCGCCACCGGTGCGCCCGGCCGCGCAGACGCCGAGACGATTCTCGCCGCGCTCGAGGCAGAAGCGAATCTGCCCGCCGGCAGCGCCATCCCGTTCTCGACCGGAGTGATCGGACAGCGCCTGCCCGTGGAGCGGATCGTGCGAGCCCTGGCGCCCGCGATTGCCAGCGCTCGCGGCGATGGCTGGGTCGATGCGGCGCACGGGATCATGACCACCGACACCGGACCCAAGGGCGTGTCCTGCACGGTGGACGTGGCCGGCACCATGGTGACCATCACCGGTATCGCCAAAGGGGCCGGCATGATCAAGCCGGACATGGCCACGATGCTGTCGTACATCGCGACCGACGTGGCCATCACCCCTGCTTGTCTGGCCGAGCTGACGCGCACGGCGGCCGATGCCAGCTTCAATCGCATTTCCATCGACGGCGACACCTCGACCAACGACTCGTTCGTGGTCGCTGCGTCGTGCGTGGCCGGCAACGCGGTGCTGCAGGGTCCGGATAGTCCCGGGTATCGCGCCTTTGCGGCGGCACTGGAGTCCGTTGCGGTGGCGCTGGCCCAGCGCATTGTGCGTGATGGCGAGGGTGCGACCCGATTCGTCACGGTGCGCGTTCAGGGCGGTGCCGACGCCGCTGAATGTTTGCGCGTGGCCTACACCATTGCGGAGTCGCCGCTGATCAAGACTGCCGTGTTTGCGGGCGACCCCAACTGGGGCCGGTTCTGCATGGCGATTGGCCGGGCGGGCATTGCTGATCTCGATACCAGCGGCGTCGAGCTGTACCTCGATCAGGTGTGCGTTGCGCGGGGCGGTCTGATGGCGGACGAGTACCAGGAGGCGTTGGGCGCGGCCGTCATGGCGCAGCCGGAGTTCGAGGTGCGCGTGGTGCTGGGTCGGGGCGTCGCCGAGACGGTGGTATGGACCTGCGATCTGTCGTACGACTACGTCAAGATCAACGCCGAATATCGGTCCTGATCACCGCGGAGCGTCGTCATCCTCCGACATGTGGTCGTCGGTCTCACGATTGCCTTCGATCCGATACGTCTCACTCGCCCAGGCTCCCAGATCGATCGTGCGGCACCGTTCCGAGCAGAACGGCCGCCAGGGGTTTGCGGGCGTCCACTTGACGCGGGTCCGGCACTGCGGGCAGAGCACGATGCGCGGGGGGTCGGTAGTGGCGGTCATGGTCGCTGCTGGCACTCGGCAAGGCCGGTTCAGGCGGTTGCCAGCCCCGGCAGAATCAGAGCGACGAGGGTATCGCGCCAAAGCAGGGCGATCCATCCGCCTAGTGCCAGAAACGGACCGAAGGCGATGGTTTGTCCGCGGGCATGCTGGCCGCGCAGCATGCCCACCAGCGCCCAGGCCAGACCGCTGATGGCGGCAATCAGCAACACGCCCGGCAGCACCGGCCAGCCGAGCCAGGCGCCGAGAGCGCCAAGCAGCTTGAAATCGCCGTAGCCCATACCCTCTTTGCCGGTGGCCAGGCGGAAACCCCAGTAGACGGTCCACAGCACGCCATACCCGGCAATCGCGCCCAGAATGGCGGTGGCCGGGTCGACTGGACCGACGGACACGCTGACGGCAAGACCAAGCCATAGCAGCGGCAGGGTCAGCTGATCGGGTAGCAGCTGGGTATCGAAGTCGATGCCCGTGAGCGCGATCAGCATCCAGGTCAGCACCAGCGCGGCGAGTCCAAAGGCGGTAAAACCGAAGGTGGCGATGATCGCAACCGAGGCGATGGCGGTCAGCAGTTCCACCACCGGATAGCGCAGCGAGATGGGTGCGCGGCACGCGGCGCAGCGACCGCCGAGCGCCAGCCAGCTGATCACCGGTATGTTCTCGTGCGCGCGAATTGTGTGCCCGCATTGCGGACACCGTGAGCGCGGCACCATCAGGTTGAATGGTGCATCGGTCTTCGGTTCGGTGCTGATCCCGATGGTCGAATCGGGCAAGGACAACCTTCGATCGTCGGGGGTGGATGGCGTGCCAGCAGTCATCAGCGCGGCGTCGGCCAGCACGGCGGTTGCGTCAGCGCGCCAGCGCCGTTCAAGCATGATCGGCAGGCGGTGGATTACCACGTTCAGGAAGCTGCCGACGCAGAGGCCAAGCCAGAGCACGGCGACCACGCCCGGCCAGCTCCAGGTGAACAGCAGATTCACGCGCGGTCCCGGCCGCGCAGGTCGATGTCGCTGGCGGTCATCAACCGCCTCCGCCGACCACGGCGCCCAGCTGAAAGATGGGCAGATACATGGCGATGATCAGACCGCCGATCAATACACCCAGCACCGACATGATCATGGGCTCCACCAGTGCCGTGAGGTTGTCGACGGCATTGTCGACCTGTTCCTCATAGTACGACGCGGCCTTGTCCAGCATCGAGTCGAGAGCGCCGGCTTCCTCGCCGATGGCCACCATCTGGCTGACCATGTTCGGAAAGACGCCCGTGGCCCGCATCGAGAAATGCAGCTGCTGTCCGGTAGAGACGTCGTCCCGCACCCGATGGACGGCAGCCACGAAGACCGAGTTACCGGTGGCGCCCGCAACCGAGTTCAGCGCGTCGACCAAGGGCACACCGGCCGCGAAGGTAGTTGACAGCGTGCGCGCATAGCGCGCGACGGACGACTTGGAAATGATGTTGCCCATGACGGGCAGCTTGAGCACCAGCCGGTCGACGCCGTCCCGCAGCGGCTTCGAGCGTCGGTATGCCGCGACCAGACTCGCACCGGCCGCAGCCATCAGCACGATGATGGTCACCCACCAGGTCTGCACGAACTCCGAGATGGTGATCACGAATTGGGTGAACACGGGCAGCTCCGCCCCGAAGCCGGCGAACACCTGCTCAAACTGCGGCACCACCTTGATCAACAAGATCCCCGACACCACGATGGCGACCATGATCACCGCTGCGGGGTAGGTCATGGCCTTGCGCACCTTGGCCTTCAGCGATTCGGACTTTTCCTTGTAGCTTGCGATGCGGTCCAGCATGGTCTCGAGTGAGCCGGACTGCTCGCCAGCTTCCACCAGGTTGCAGAACAGCTCGTCGAAATGAACCGGATGCCTGCGCAGGGCGTCGGCGAAGTTACCGCCGCTGGCGACGTCGTTGCGCACACTGCGCACCAGTTCCGCGACGCGGGGTTTCTCGACGCCATCTGCCACGATGTCGAACGCCTGCACCAGCGGCACGCCGGCGCGCATCATCGTTGCCATCTGCCGGGTGAACAGGGCGATGTCCGCAGGCGTAACCTTGCCGCCGCTGAACATGGCCAGACCGGCCGACTTTCGCTTCAGCTTCTGCGCCGTGATGCCCTGGCGCCGCAGTTCGGCGCGGGCGGCCGCCTGGTTGGGGCTGGCGATCTCGCCCCGCGTCTTGCGCCCCTGGCGATCGACGCCTTCCCACAGGAATACGGCTGTGTCCGCCATCGTGTCAGGTTCGTCCGGTGGTGACGCGGTTGATTTCGGCGAGGCTGGTGATGCCCTGCGCGACCTTACCGAGACCCGCCTGGTGCAGATTCGGGAAGCCTTGCTGCCGAGCAAGGGCATCGATCTCGAGGCTGTTGCCGTCGGCCATGATCAGTTTCGAGATTTCCGGCGTGATTTTCACCACCTCGTAGATGCCGATGCGTCCCCGGTAGCCCTCGGAGCATTTTTCGCAGCCCCGCGGGTTCGGTCCGTACAGGGTCAAACCGGCTTCGATGTCCGCGCGGCTGAAGCCCTCGGCGCGCAGTGTCTCGTCGGGAATATCCATCGGCTGCTTGCAGCTGCCGCACAGGCGTCGAGCCAGCCGCTGGGCGATGATCAGGCTGACGCTGGTGGCCACGTTGAAGGCAGCCACCCCCATGTTGCGTAAACGGGTCAGGGTCTCGGCGGCGGAGTTGGTGTGCAGGGTGGACAGCACCAGGTGCCCAGTCTGGGCGGCCTTGATTGCGATCTCGGCGGTTTCGAGGTCGCGGATTTCGCCCACCATGATCACGTCCGGGTCCTGACGCAGGAACGATCGCAACGTTGAGGCGAAATCGAGCCCGATCTTGTGGTTGACGTTGACCTGGTTGATACCCTCCAGGTTGATTTCTACCGGGTCCTCGGCCGTGGCGATATTGCGCTCCGGCGTATTCAGCATGTTCAGACCGGTATAGAGCGTGACGGTTTTGCCGCTGCCCGTGGGGCCAGTCGCCAGGATCATGCCCTGCGGTTGTGCCAGCGCGTCGATCAGCAGCCGCTGCTGCGCGTCGTCAAAGCCCAGCGCATGCACACCCAATCGGGCGCTGGCCGGGTCCAGCACCCGCAGCACCACCTTTTCGCCCCATAGCGTGGGCAACGTGTTGACCCGGAAGTCGATGGTTCGGGTCTTCGACAGCTTCATCTTGATGCGGCCGTCCTGGGGCAGGCGGCGTTCGGAGATGTCGAGCTCGGCCATGACCTTTAACCGCGCGGCGAGCCGGGTGCCCAGCGTGGCGGGAGGGTTAGCCACCACGTGCAGAATGCCGTCAGTACGGAAACGGACGCGATAGTTCCGCTCATAGGGCTCGAAGTGGATATCCGAGGATCCGCCCTTGATGGCGTCGAGCAGCAGCTTGTTGATGAACCGCACCACCGGGGCGTCGTCCATCGCGGAGCGGATGTCGATGCCGTCATCCTGACCGTCGTCATCCGCCTCGAGCTCGAGATCATCCAGCGATTCGTCGCCGAGATCGCCAAGACCCTCGTCCTCCTCGTCGCGCAGGTAGGATTCGATCAGTTCACGAAGCTTGTTCTCCTCGACGAGCACGGCCTCGGTGTTGATGCCGGTCTGGAACTTGATCTCATCGAGACCCTGCAGGTTTGTGGGGTCGGAGACGGCAACGAACAGACGCGTGCCCCGTCGGATCAGCGGCAGCGCGTTGTGGCGGCGTATCAGCTGTTCCTTCACCAGCCCGCGAGGAATGGCCTCGCGGTCGATGACCGACAGATCAAATAGCGGCACGCCGAAGGCTTCGGAGGCTCGCTCTGCGACTGCGCGCGCATCAATGATGTCGTTGCGTACTAGGTAGGAGACCAACGGAATGGCGGCACGGCGCGCGTCGTTGGCCGAGCGCACCGCGGTTTCGGGGTCGATCAGTTCATCGTCGACCAGACGGCGGGCGAGCCCGCTCAGTGCCATTGCCTCGATTGCCATGTAGACCTGGTATCCATGTCGGGTCGCGCTGGCTGCGCGGTGCCTGATGTCGCCGGACGCCGCGGCGGTCGGAAGCGAGCGGCGCCGGTGCAAGGTTGAATTGTGGCGCGAATGCGGCGGCATTCTCGGTGACCACGTCACAAAATGGACAGAACACAACGACCCGCGGCCGCGTGCGTCGTGTACCCCAGCGGCTGCAGGGGAAAGCGGTGTCTGCAGGCAGAAGCTGTCCACAGGCGTCACCTGCAGACGATCAGCGTCGCGCTGCGTCCGAAAGTGACCAAATACGTCACTTTTCGACGTCCTTGCGGCCTGCGAACAATTGGGCGTCGCGCTGACGCGAATCCGGGGCAGTCTCCGCTCAGAATGATCTTTTCTAGCGGGGATAATGGTTTATCAGTCGATTGCCGTGTTCGAACGCGGTTCGTTTCGCGCAACCGGGGACGTTGGCACGCGCATTGCGGTGTCAGCGAGGACACCGCGACGCGCACTGCGCCTCGACGTCAGACTCGAACACGAGCTGTGCACAATCATTAGGGAGTACTGAACATGCATTCGAACTCGCGCACACAGAAGGGCTTCACGCTGATCGAACTCATGATCGTCGTGGCCATCATCGGCATTCTGGCGGCGGTTGCGCTGCCGGCGTACCAGAACTACATCCGCAACGCGAACATCGCAAAGGTGCAGTCGAACTTTGATGAAGGCGTCCGCTACATCACCAACGAGATGCGGCGTGTGCATTCGGGTGTGGCTCTAGGCACGATCGCGGACACCACTGCTGCCGACGCAGTTCTGACGGCCGATCTGCTGCTTGCCAGCCTGAACGGCGAAGACGATGCCGGCAATTTCAAGGCCAATGCGCCTGGTGGCGGTGAGGCTTACACCGGCACGGCGAGCGAAACGACCGGCGCGATTGGTATCGTGATCACCGGTACCGTTGCGGCCGGCGATTACGAGGTTTCGATCACGCGTCCGGCCTACCCCGCGGGTTCCGATGGCGCACTAACCGAGAGCACGCAGACCATTGCCTGGGCTGGCATCTAACTGATCTGTCGGAGCGCCCGGGTCCAAGGGGACTCGGGGCCCGCCAGGGGCGCCAGGGGCCGGGATCCGCATGGATCGCCGGCCCGCACCACAACCGCAGCCCGTGTTCCAACCCGAAGACTTTACGCGACGTAGGGGCAGCCATGGTTCCGCACTCGTCCTCCGGCTTCTCCCTGATCGAGCTCCTGGTCGTCGTCGCAATCATTGCCATCCTCTCCACCATCGCCCTGCCCCTGTATCGGGACTACGTCAAGACCGCCGCGGAAGGGGTACTGACGCACAACATCGTGACGATCGAAATCTTTCAGGAAGACCTGCGGCTGCGCACCGGCAGTTACGCCACCGACATCGCCGCAGTGCGTGCGCTGGGGTGGACCCCGGACAGTGACGGCATCACGTACGCGATGACGGGCAGCACGTCGGCCTATCAGGTGACCGCGACCGATGATGCGGGCGTCTCGGTCTGTCTCGCGTTTCCGGGCAAGACCGCGTGTCCGTGACGCGGAATGTGGGCTGGTGGAGATTGGCGGCCGCCGATCGTCGGTCGGCTTGCAGCACCGGGATTTCCCGGTATCCTTCGCTCCCTGTTTTTGCGCCGGAATAGCTCAGTCGGTAGAGCGACG
>CAZVMA010000082.1:0-1055 GCA_964628545.1 uncultured Pseudomonadales bacterium
TGGATCTCGTCTGGGGCCTGACCATGATGCTTGGCATTGCCGTGGCCATGCTGATCATGAACCCACGCCTCGCGCTTGCCGTGCTGGCCATTGTGCCCGTGCTCTGGCTGGTCTCCTCACGCTTCCAGAAACACATTCTCGGCAGCGCACGCCGGGTGCGGGCCACCAATGCGCGCATCACCGGGGCCTACAACGAAGCGATCATGGGCATGCTGACCAGCAAGGCCTTTGTGCGCGAAGCCCCGAATCAGCGCGATTTCAACCTGCTGACGCAGGACATGTACGGTGCGTCGGTGCGAAACCTCACCCTGGCCGCGATCTACGTACCGATCGTGCTGACCCTTGCCAGTCTGGCTGCCGGACTTGCGCTTGCGCTTGGCGGGCACGACCTGCTGGCCGGCACCATTTCAGCCGGCACCCTGGTGGCGTTCATGGCCTATACGCGCCACTTTTTCGATCCTGTGGAGCAGCTCGGGCACTGGTTTGCCGAGATGCAGATGGCGCAGGCCTCAGCCGAGCGCATCATCAGTCTGGTGCGCACCGAGCCCACCATCCGCGACGACGAATCCGTGCTGCGTGCGCTCGCGACGCCCCGGTCGCACGATCCAGACATCGCCCCGGACGGCGGGCCCGCGCGCATCCGCACTATCGAGCTCTGCAACGTCACGTTCGGCTACGACCCGGAACGCCCGGTGCTGACCGACATCAACCTGACCGTGCGCGCCGGCGAGACCGTCGCCATTGTCGGTCCCACCGGCGGCGGCAAAAGCACGCTGGTGAATCTGATCTGCCGCTTCTACGAACCGACATCGGGCGCGGTGCTGCTGAATGGCACCGATTACCGGGCGCGCAGCCTGCATTGGCTACAGTCCAGCCTGGGCATGGTGCTGCAGAACGCGCACGTGTTCTCGGGCAGCATCCGGGAGAACATCCGGTACGGGCGACTCGACGCAACTGACGACGAGGTGGTGGACGCGGCTCGTATCGCGGGCGCGGATGACTTCATCTCCAGGCTGCCGCAGGGCTACGCAACCGAGACCGGCGAGGGGGGCGGC
>CAZVMA010000082.1:1065-8240 GCA_964628545.1 uncultured Pseudomonadales bacterium
CCTGTTGTCGGCCGGACAGAAACAGCTGGTGTCCTTCGCCCGAGCGATTCTCGCCGATCCGCAGATCCTGGTGATGGACGAAGCCACCTCGTCTGTCGACACCGAAACCGAAGTGCAGATTCAGGCGGGTCTCCAGCGGGTGCTGAGCGGCCGCATGGCCTTCGTGATCGCGCATCGTCTCTCAACCATCCGGAACGCCACGCGCATTCTGGTCATCGAAGACGGGCGCATTGCCGAGTCCGGCACCCACGCCGAACTGATCGCGGCGCGCGGGCGCTACCACGAGCTCTACAGGCGTCAAAGCCTGCAAACCACAACGGCGCTGCTGACAGACCAAGCCACGTCGGCCGCTTCCTGACCCGGGCCTGCTCGCCTCTGCGCCGATCTGGCGTGCTGGCCGCGGCTTAGAATACCCGGGCGTAGGGTACGGTGATCTCGTAGGCGCAGACCAGGTCGTAGCGCTGGCCCGGCGCATCGTCCGTGCCCCCCTGCCAACCGTGCCACGGATACGCGACCGCGCCGTTCTCGCGCAGTCGCGGTCGGCCGCTTGCGGCATCAAATTCGAAGAACGGTCCGTGTTCGTCGCCGCTATGCATGGGTAGCCGGGTGCGTGCGGCGCCCTCGCGGGCCTCGGTCTGATACATGCCGCCGAGGCCGGTGCCATTGCAGAGCACCTGGTGCACCTCGGCAAACGCCGGCACGGCGTCGGACGGCGTGTTGCCGTGATTGTGGGTGGACAGATCCACTCCCTTGCCGGCGGTCCAGAAGAACACGTAGGCCATGGCAACCCCTGCGCCATCCAGCAGGTGAAAGCCCGGCACCAGGTGGGCATCGGCGCCGTTGAAGTACGGCGTGACGCGACTGTAGCGTGACTCGAATGTTTCCCAGCGCAACTGATCGGCCAACGGGCCGTCGACCAACAGCTGGGTCATCTCTGAGACTACTGCCGGTGCGGCGGATGTGCGCGTGAACACCGCGACCACAGCGCCTTCGACGCCGGCGGCCGCAACCGTGCCAGCAAAGCGGGTAGTGACGATCGAGCCCACCTGGGGATATG
Source organism: uncultured Pseudomonadales bacterium (assembly GCA_964628545.1). GTDB lineage: Bacteria > Pseudomonadota > Gammaproteobacteria > Pseudomonadales > Azotimanducaceae > UBA7803. Next base: position 2,123 of record CAZVMA010000082.1, read on the forward strand.
CGCGTCGCTGCGGATCCTGCAGCGCGCCAACCACAACCTTCAGGAACACGTCGCCAGCCGCGTGGTCCGGATACAGTCGGGCACCGGGCGCCAGACGGACAAACTGCAGGCGCCAGCCGGCCATGGTCCAGACCGGCGAAACCGAGCTGCCCTGCTCGGGCAGCGTCAAACACACGCCAGCACGAAACGGGTGCGGCGAGGGCACCACATCGGGCGTGGCGCTTGCTAAGTTGATGTCGTCCGAGTGTCCCATGATGTGATCTCCCCGCAGCTACCGGCGCAGTACCCCTGCCGGAAAGGCGTCGATGCCCGCGAATCGGGCGCGTGCGCCCAGTTGTTCTTCGATACGAATCAGCTCGTTCCATTTTGCCATGCGCTCGGAGCGCGCGAACGCGCCGACCTTGATCTGGCCCGCATTCCAGCCCGTCGCGAGATGCGCGATCGAAACGTCCTCGGTGTCGCCCGAGCGGGCTGATACCTGAGTACCCCAGCCGGCCGCAGCCGCGATGGCGGTTGCCGCGGCCGCTTCCGAGACTGTACCCACCTGGTTGACCTTGATCAGAGCTGCATTGCACCAGCCGCCCGCAACGGCGGCGGTCACGCGCGCGGGGGCAGTCACCAGCAGGTCGTCGCCCACAATCTGCACGCGGCGACCCCAGGCTGCGGTAAACGCCGCGCTGCCCTGCGGGTCATCCTCCGCCAGTGGATCTTCGATCGACACGATTGGGTAGCGCTCGAGCCACCGCGAGAGCAGCTCGCTCATGCCGTCGCGATCAAGCTGCCGATCATCGCGCGCCAGCTGATAGCGCGCGCCATCGAAAAACTCGCTCGCGGCCACGTCGAGCGCGATCCAGACATCCACGCCCGGCACCAGCCCGGCCGCTTCGATGCTGCGCACCAGCATGTCGAGCGCCATTTCGTTGCTGGTGAAGTTCGGCCACCAGCCACCTTCGTCCGCGGTTCCCGACAGCAACCCCGCCTCTGCCATCAGCACACCCGCCGCGCGATAGACCTCGGCAGTGCGCTCCAGCGCCTCGGTCAGACTGTTCGCGCTGGGGCAGGTGATCATGAAATCCTGAATATCAACGCGACCGGCCGCATGGGCCCCGCCGCCGAAGATCTGGATCTCGGGTACCGGCAGACGCACCGCACGCTCGCCGGCCAGATGCGCCCAAAGCGGCAGATTCGCTGCGGCCGCGGCCGCATGCACGCAGGCAAGCGAAACGGCCACCAGGGCGTTGCCACCCAGTCGCGATTTATCGGCCGTGCCGTCCAGCGCAATCAACCGGGCATCGAGCGCGGACTGATCCGCAATCGGCAGACCCGAGAGAGCGCGCGCGATTTCGCCGTTGATGCCGGCCACGGCATCGGTGACGTCGAGTCCGCCCAGACGCTGGCCTCCGTCCCGACGCTCCACCGCTTCGCGCCGACCGCGCGAGGCGCCCGCCGGGGCAATGGCGCGTCCCTGTGCGCCGCTGACAAGCACAACCTCGGCCTCGACCGTGGGGCGTCCGCGCGAATCCCAGACGCGGCGCCCGCGGACGGAGGCAATACGTTCACCGTCGGCCGTCATGTCTTGACCTTCAATCGGCCAGCCGAGACAGGAACCGGGCCAGGCTGGCACCGACGCGCTGCACCATCGCCTGATGAGTTGCGTCCTGCAGGTTACCGTCGGCGCCGAAGCTTGCGTCGGTTGCGCCGGGCACGGCCCAGTGCTCCGGCAGGACCACGGCGTTGATGCCGCTCAGAATCTGCCGTAGGTGCGCCTGCGCGCGAATGCCGCCCATGGGGCCGAGAGTGGCGGAAACCAGCGCCGCGACCTTGCCGTTGAAGCATTCGAGGAACGCTTCGCCGGGCACCGGCCGCGTCACCCAGTCGATGGTGTTCTTCAATACGCCGCTGATCGACGTGTTGTATTCCGGCGTGGCGATCAGCAGCCCGCGGTGCGACTTGAACAGCGCCTTCAGCGCCAGCGCTGCTGCCGGCACACCGTGTTCGGTTTCGTAATCGCCGTCGTAAACGGGCAGCGGGTAGTCGCGCAGGTCAATCAACGTCACCGCAGCACCCGCAGCCTCGGCGGCGGCCGCGGCAATCGCCAGCACGCGGCGATTGGTGGATCCCCCGCGCGTGCTGCCGGCAAAGGCGAGAATCGAAGGCGCGCGCTGCAAGTCCGCCGCTGCGGACGAGGTCGTGTTCGGTAGTTGCTCAGGCACGGTCACGCTCTGGTCGGCTTCCGGGGCAGTCAGTATCCTACGGACGCGCACCGTGCGGCACCTGCCGCCGACAGGAGCCTGACGTGACCACCGAGATCATCCGGGAATTCGTTTCGCTGCCGTCGCCCACAGCGGCGCGCAACGGCGCCGGCTTTATGCCCTGCCAAGGTCTCTACTATCGGCCACGCGCACGCGCGCCGCGCATCGCCTTTATTGCCAGCCACTACAACGTCGACTTCTCAGAGCACTATCTCGGCGAATATCTGGCCCGAAGGGGCTACGGTTTTCTGGGCTGGAACACGCGCTTTCGGGGCGCGGAGGCCTTCTTCATCCTGGAGCATGCGCTGATCGATATCGGCGCTGGCATGACCTGGCTGCGCGCCGAAGCCGGGGTCGAACAGGTGGTGCTGATCGGCAACTCCGGCGGCGGCTCGCTGATGGGCGCGTATCAGTCTCAGGCGACCGAACCCAACCTGCGCCCGACGCGCGGCCTGCGCCTGCCGCCCGCAGTGGAGACGCTGACGCCCGCCGACCTGTACATCTCGCTGAACGCCCATGCCGGACGGCCCGAGGTGCTCACGGACTGGTTCGACCCGGCAGTCACGGACGAGCAGGATCCCGTCAGCGTCGATCCCGAACTCGACATGTACAACCCATCCAACGGGCCGCCGTACAGCCCCGAGTTCCTGACCCGCTATCGGGCCGCGCAGGTGGCGCGTAATGAACGCATCACGGATTGGGCGATCGCGGAGCTGGCTCGGCTTGCCGACCGCGGGTACTCGGACCGAGCCTTCAATCTGTACCGCACATGGGCTGATCCGCGGCTGCTGGACGGCAGCATCGACCCCTCAGAGCGGCCGGTGGGCGTGTGTTATGCCGGTGATCCGCGAGGCGCCAACTACTCGCCGCGCGGTATCGGACTGACCAATACCTGCCGCACCTGGCTGTCCATGTGGAGCCTGCGCGAGTCTCAGTGCCGAGGGGCGCCGCACCTGGCCCGCATTCGCGTGCCCGCCCTCGTCATCCAATCGCGCGCGGACACCGGAGTGTTCCCGAGCGATGCGCGCGCGATCCACCAGGCGCTTGCCAGCGCGGACAAGACGCTCGCGTTCATGACCGGCGATCACTATCTCACCGAGCCGGCACCAGCGCGGGATGAGGTGGCCGACCGGATCGACGCCTGGGTCACGGCGCACGCGTGAATAGTCGACGATCCGCCCTCGCCTGAGCATTGCGGTGCGTTTAGCCGCGCGTTGGACTCGCCGCATGCCTGTGCCACCATAGCCTCCCGCCAACCCGACCCTGATCGACGAGGAACGCCATGCACCGCACCCTGCATACCACGCGCATCGGCGCACTCGCGCTACTGCTGACGCTCTCGGTCGGCTGCAGCCAGGAACGCGCGACCATCACGGCGCTGCCGGAGCTCGCGAACAAGACCTTCGCGGTACCCACCGGCACGATCGCGGACCAGCTGGTGTTATCCAAATTTCCCCAGGCTCAGTTCCAGTACTACAACTCGGTGCTCGATTCCGCGTTGGCGGTGCAGGCCGGCCGCGCCGATGCCGCCGCGTACGACGAGCCCATTCTGCGCAACATCGCGGCCCGCAATGCGGGCCTGATGGTGCTGCCCGAACGCATCACGACCGACGAATACGGCCTTGCCGTGAGGCTGGACGACGCGACGGTGAAAGAAGCCATCGACGCGGTGGTCAGCGAGCTGCGCGCGAACGGCGGCTACGACGACATGCTGGCGCGCTGGCTGCCCGCACAGGGCGCGCCTGCCGCCATGCCTGCCTTCAAGTCGCTGCCGGCAGAACCCGACCCGGCCGACACGCGTCCGGTGCTGCGCTTCGGCACCGCGGCCGTCACCGAGCCCTTCTCGTTCTACGACGGTTCGCGAACCGTGGTGGGTTTCGATATCGAAATCGCCGCCCGGGTCGCGGATCGACTGGGACGACGGCTTGAGATCGTGGACATGGAGTTCGGCGGGCTGATCCCGGCATTGATGGCCGGCAAGGTGGACATGATCGGAGCCTGCATCACCATCACCGAAGAACGCGCCAAGTCGGTGCTGTTCAGCGCGTCCTACTACACCGGCGGCATTTCCGCGCTGGTGCGCGCGCCCGCCACCGCCGGGGGGTAGTAGTCCGGCGGGCGGGCACCGTTCGGTCAGATCGTGTAAGTCCCGCCGTCGACGCCGATGGTCTTGCCGGTGATGTAGCTCGACTGCGGGCCGGACAGGAACAGCACGACGTTGGCAACTTCTTCCGGCTGCGCGGTGCGCCCAAGCGGCAGCCCCGCCGCCTGCTTCTGCAGTCGACCCATCTCGAGCAGCGACTGCGTCATGCCGGTTTCGATCGGGCCGGGGGCGACGGCGTTCACGCGAATGCCGGCCCGCCCTACTTCCGCCGCGAAACACTTGGTCAACATGACCACACCCGCCTTGGACACGCAGTAGTCGGCGATATTGGGCGCGGGCCCGTATGCGGCGATGGACGCGAAATTGACGATGGTGCCACCGTGACCTTCCGCGATCATTTGCCGCGCGGCCTCGCGGTTGCAGATCATTACGCCGGTCAGGTTGACGTCGAGCACCTTCTGCCAGCGCGCGGTCGGTTTGTTCAGAATGAACCCCGCATCCGGGTGCCGGAACGGATCGGTGCTGGCATCCTGCTCAACAGCGTTCGAGTAGGAAATGCCCGCGGCGGTCACCATCGCATCCACCCGCCCAAACGTGCGCGCAGCAGTGGCCACCAGATCGATGATGGCCGACTCGTCGCCGGTGTCGGTGCGCACAAAGCAGGCCCGTCCGCCCTCGGCCTGAATCCGGGCCACGGTTTCCGCGCCGCCCGCTTCATTGATATCGGCCACCACGACCGCCGCCCCGGCCCGAGCGAACAGCAGACTGCTCGCGCGGCCCATGCCTGAACCACCACCCGTGATGATGGCGACCTTGCCATCTAACATGCGCTGCGCCGCGTCGCCCGCCGCGTAGGCCGCGCCGGGGGTACTGGATTCATTGCTCATGGTCCTATCTCCTGCTGACCTGTGTCTGCCGCCACTGTGCCTGCCACCGATCATACACATCGAGCTTGAAACGCAAGCGCTCTGGACAGAGCCCGAGCGCGCGTCCGTCGCCGCTCGTCCCGGACACCCGTCCTGCACAACCCATGCTAACCTTGGCTCCGCCCGTGCCCGACGCGCTTCCTCGGGCGACACGCGCAACCCAGACGCCATTCATGCATGACGGAGACTCCGCCAATGAGCACCCTGCTGCGATCCCTGCTATTGAACCTGGTGACCCTGGCGCTGCTGATCACCACGCCATGGCTACCGGCGCATGCCGCGATGACCTCCACTGTCGATGCGCTGGCGTCAGTGCACGGTCCCGCATCATCGCTCGACAACGTGCGCTCGGCGCTCGAGCGCGACGACGTGCGCCGGCAGCTGGAAGCGCTGGGCGTAAACCCCGCCGACGCGCTTGATCGCATCAACGCGCTCACGCCAGCGGAACTGGCGGCGCTGGACGGTCAGCTTCAGGATCTCCCTGCCGGCGGCTCGATCTTCGGCGTGCTTGGTGTTGTCCTAATCGTGCTGATCGTGCTCGATATGCTCGGCGTCACGGACGTCTTCAGCCGCCTCTGATCGCGGTTGATCCGGGCGGCACCGCATGCGCCTCATCGCGCTCGCCGCTCTGGCCCTGCTGTTTGGCTGCGCGCAGCTGCCTGCACCACCCTTGCCGGCGAGCGCGCCCGCCGTCGAGCTGACGGACACTCCATTCTTTGCGCAGCGCGACCTGCACTGCGGCCCCGCAGCGCTGGCTACGGTGCTCAGCGCGAGCGGGGTCGACGTCACACCCGAGGCGCTTGCCGGCCGCCTGTTCGTGCCAAAGCGCGGGGGCA
>CAZVMA010000082.1:8250-9096 GCA_964628545.1 uncultured Pseudomonadales bacterium
GTCGTGGGTGGCCTTATGCGCAACAAGCCTGCGGGGGGCACCTTCCAGATCGAGCTGCTGGCCGCGCCGCGGGCCTACCATCGACTGGCGCTGCGCCTCGACGGCAACCTCGACGCCCTTCTTGACCAGCTCGCCAAGGGCCGTCCCGTGCTGGTGCTGCAGAACCTGCTGCTCGAGCGCTGGCCGCGCTGGCATTACGCGGTGGTCGTGGGCTATGAACCCGCGAACGATCAACTGATCCTCCGTTCAGGCAGCAACGCGCGAATGCGCGTCAGCCGCACACGCTTCCTCGCAACGTGGCTACGGGCCGGGCGCTGGGCGATGGTGGTCGCCGCGCCGACCGAGTCGCCGACCGAGTTTCGGCGCGAACAATGGCTCGAGGCCGCCGTCGCACTGGAAAGCGCGGGGTATCCCAAAACGGCGCTGATCGCGTTCAACAACGCCGCTCGCGCCTGGCCTGACGATCCGATCGCTGATTTTGGTCGCGGCAACGCCCTGTGGGCGCTCGGACGAGCAACCGCCGCCATGCGGGCGTGGCGCAGCGCGCTGATCGATCAGCCCGACTTCGCGCCGGCAATCAACAACCTGGTACACGCGCATCTGTCGCGCAATGATTGGTGCGCTGCCGTCGCGCTGTTGCCGGCAGCGCGCGCCGACGAACCCGCGCCAATCAGCGCTGCCCGTCGCGCCATCGCGCTTCATGGCGCACCCGCTCGGCCACGCTGCGGCTCGCCCGACCCGACTTGACAGGCGCCCGCCTGCGCGCGTCCACTCCCTCAGGGGCAGATCTGAGGGAGTAGATGAGCACCACCTTTCCGGGGAACCGGTTTATCGCGCACACCGGTG
>CAZVMA010000083.1:0-3927 GCA_964628545.1 uncultured Pseudomonadales bacterium
CACCGATCCCGCGGTCACGATCAAGAACATCGAGATGGCCATCATCGACCGCGGCTTTGCCGAGGGCTGGGTGGTACCCAACCCGCCGACCAGCCGCACCGGCAAGCGCGTGGCGATCATCGGCAGCGGCCCATCCGGGCTCGCCGCTGCGGCGCAGCTGAACTCGGTCGGACATCGCGTCCGCGTCTTCGAGCGGGCCGACCGCATTGGCGGGCTGCTGATGTACGGCATTCCCAACATGAAACTCGACAAGACCGACGTCGTTCTGCGGCGTGTCCGTCTGCTTGAGCAGGAAGGCGTGGAGTTTCAGCCGGGGACGCCCGTGGGCGATGGCTCGAACGGGTCACTCGACGCGCGCGAACTGATGGCCGACTACGACGCCGTACTGCTGGCCACCGGGGCCACGGTGCCGCGCGACCTGCCCATCACCGGTCGCTCGTTGCGCGGCGTTCATTTCGCCATGGAATTCCTGGGCGCGAACACCAAGAGCCTGCTCGACTCGAACCTGAGCGACGGCGCGTACATCTCCGCCAAGGACAAGCACGTGATCGTGATCGGTGGCGGCGACACCGGTACCGACTGCATTGGCACGTCAATGCGCCACGGCTGCCGTACGCTGGTGAACTTCGAACTGTTCCCGAAGCCGCCCGCAGAGCGAGCCACGAACAATCCGTGGCCCACATGGCCGCGCATTCACCGCACGGATTACGGGCATCAGGAAGCCACCGCCCGGTTTGGCGAAGATCCGCGCACCTACGCAATCTCGTCCACCGAGTTCGTGGACAACGGCAACGGGCACGTCCGCGCCGTGCGCACCGTGAACGTCGAGATGAAGGCCGGCAAGTTCGAGCCGATCCCGGGCAGCGAAAAAGAATGGCCGGCCGACCTGGTACTTCTGGCCATGGGCTTCATGGGGCCCGAGCGCGTGATTGCCGACCGTCTGGGCGTGAGTCTGGATGACCGGTCCAACTACCGCGCGGACTACGGCCGTTATGTCACGGACGCCGAAAAGGTGTTTGCGGCAGGTGACTGCCGACGCGGACAAAGTCTGGTGGTCCGCGCGATCAATGAAGGGCGCGAGGCCGCGCGCGAGATCGACCGCTTCCTGATGGGCGCAACGCGGCTGCCGTAGCCACCGTCGCGCCCCGGCGCCGAAGCCCCCCGACTCCCAGCGCCGCGCAGATACCAACTGCGCGGCTGCGCCTGTTACTGGGGCGTGGTTCGAACGCTCTGCTGAATCTGCGCAAACGTTCGCACCCACGGCTGGACGTTGCCGACCGAACGCGGCAGCCGTCCGGCAGCCGCCGTCGCCTCACCCCGCGTGGCGAACGAGCCGTAGACCACCACGTGAAAGAGCTGGCCGTTGCGCATCAGCCGGTAGGTCGCAAACGCGCCGGCGTCCGCCTGATCCGCGAGATAGCCGCGCGCGCGCTCGGCCGATGACAGCGAAACCAGCTGCAAGGTATACCGCGCGCCCGGTTGGGCCAGAATCCACTCTGGCCCGCGTCCACCCGCTGCCGCCGCCGTCGATGCACCGGCCGCGGGCGGTCGAGCCGGCCCACTCTGAGTTGGCCCCGACTGGGTCGGTCTTGTCGCCGGGGCTGTCTGCGCCGCGACTGCGGGCCTGGATGACTGCGCGCTGGTGCCCGTGGCCGGTCTTTGCGCATCGGCCTGATTGGCGGGCGGGGTGGCGGGCGCCGTGGCTGTCTCGTCGGCCGCGGATGCTCTGTTAACGGGTGGCGCGGTCGCGGCGCTGACGCTGCTGCCAGAGGGCCGGGCGATAATCGGTCGAGGCTGGGCCGGCTTGGGCGCTGCTTCGGTTGCGTCGACGCCCCGGTCCGATCCGGGAAGAGTGAGGGTTTCGGTCGACGTGCCAGCGCCGGCTTCGTCGCCCGCTTGCTCCGCCGTGGCCAACGCATCGCTGTCCTGCGGCGGCATCGCGAGCGTTTCCACGCGCGCGGTCGACGAAACCCCGACACTCGCCTCTTCGGCGAAACGAGCCACGACCCATCCGACGATCATGACCGCCGCGAGCGAGGCCAGGGCTATGAGATGCTTCTTTGGGATGGTGGGCAGCGCCGAATCGCCGGACTCCCCGCGCCCCTCGCGCATGCGCTGCACGAAACGGTCAAGCCAGGCCTCGAATCCACCTTCCCCTTGCGGCCGTCGCCGGCTGCCCGAACCCGCTCGCGCGCCCGAAGCACGCGTGACGCCGCGGTCAACCGGCTGCGCGGTCACCGGTTCCGGGGGTGGTTCGTCATTCAGCCCCAGCACCGTGCAGCGACACTGATTCAGGTCCGCAAGCCCTTCGACGAGCAGCGTCAGGCTGTCGGGCCCGGTCAGCAACAAGCACAGGCGCGAACCCGGCAGCAAACCGATCAACGCCTGCAGGTCACCGAATGGCAGCGCATGCGCGTCATCAATAATCACCAGACAGAGCGGCAAATCGTCCGCCTGAACGGCCTCATGCGCGACCAGCTCAATCAGCGCCTGCGGGTCGGTATCGGGGTCGACCAGAAAATCGAGCGCCGAGAGGATGCCGATCAGCGTGTCGACGTAGGGCGTGGCGCTGGCGGTGGCGGCAACAGAGACCACTCCGGCCACTTCAGCCATGTCGGCGCGTACGGCCGCGCACAAGGCGGATTTCCCCGCGGCGGCACCGCCAGCAACCAGAATGACGCGGCCCGGCTCGGCAACGGTCACGACCCGGTCAATAACCGCACGCAGCCGAGCATCCGATCCCGATACCGAGTCCGGATCGGTCAGATTCGGCTGTGCGCCGGGTGCTCTGGGACCAAGCGCAGGCTCAGCAGCAGAGCCGGCTACCCGCCGCGAGCGTGTGTTGTAGCGACTCGCCATCAATATCCTCGGTTGCGAATACGTTGCCGATGCCGGTGGCCAGAATGAGGCGCAGCCGGCCGTTTACTGCCTTTTTGTCGGCCCCCATGGCCTCCAGCACGTCGGCCTGCGGCAGCATCGGGGCTGCAACAGGCAGCCCCAGGGCAGACAACAGCGCCTTCACCCGCGCGGCTGCCGCTCGATCCATAAGGCCCTGGCGGACCGAGAGATCTGACGCCTGCACCATGCCAATTGCCACGGCCTCGCCGTGCAGCAACGTGCCGTAGCCGCACAGCGTTTCCAGAGCATGACCAAACGTATGGCCAAAATTCAGGATTGCCCGCAGATCGGCCTCGCGCTCGTCGGCGGCCACGACCTCCGCCTTGATCGCGCACGAGCGACGCACCGCCTGCATCAGCGTCGCGCCATCGCGGGCGATCAGCCGCGGCACGGCCAGTTCCAGCCAGTCGAAGAATGACGCGTCGCGGATGATGCCGTACTTAACCACCTCCGCAAGACCAGCTCGATACTCCCTGGGCGGCAGGGTAGCGAATACGCTGGTGTCGGCAATGACCGCACGCGGTTGGTAGAACGCTCCGATCATGTTCTTGCCGAGGGGATGATTGACGCCTGTTTTCCCGCCGACAGAGGAGTCGACTTGCGCCAGCAGCGTGGTGGGCACCTGCAGAAAATCGACGCCGCGCTGAAAGCAGGCTGCGGCAAAGCCGGTGAGATCTCCGACCACGCCACCGCCAAGGGCAATCAGGGTGGTGCTGCGGCTGTGCCTGCGGGCCAGCAGGGTGTCCAGGATGTGCGCCCATTGCGCCAGCGTCTTATGCGCCTCGCCGTCCGGCAGCTCAATGGTATCGACGACATGATTGGCCCCAAGGGCCGACCGAACCCGCTCAAGATAGAGGGGCCCAACCACTGTGTTGGTGACGATCGCAACCTGCCGGCCGCGAATGTAGGGCAGATAGGATTCTGGCCGGTCGATGAGACCGGGACCGATATGAATGGGGTACGATCGATCGCCGAGATCGACCGAGAGCGTTTCCACCGCCAGCGCGTCCGCCATGTCAGCTGCCATCA
>CAZVMA010000083.1:3937-8606 GCA_964628545.1 uncultured Pseudomonadales bacterium
CCGGGAGCATGTCGCGTTCCGCGTGCCCCGCCATTGCCACCCAGCCGCCGTCACACCACACCGTCCCGCTTGAGCGTATTGACGATTTCGCGCGCCAGCACTTTCGGCCCCTGGCGATCGGTGAGGAACCGATAATCCGCAATCTCTCGGTACAGCGGACCGCGCTCCGCCGCCAGCCGCTCGAGCGTTTCGCGCGGATTACCGCTCTGCAGCAGCGGTCGCTTGCGATCGCCGCGAGTGCGTTCGACGAGCCGATCGACAGAGGTGTCCAGCAATACCACAACGCCGCGTTCTCCGAGCACCGCCCGGTTCTCCGGGCGCAGCACCGCCCCGCCACCGGTAGCCAGCACAACGCCCTCCTCGCGCGTGAGGTCGTCCAGCACCTGCTGCTCGCGGTCGCGAAAACCGGCTTCGCCCTCGACGTCGAAGATCCAGGAAATCGGCGCGCCGGCTCGAGCCTCGATCACGTGATCCGCATCGTAAAACCGCAAACCCAGCATGCCGGCCAGAAGCCGACCGACTGTGCTTTTACCGACGGCCATCAGGCCGATCAGGATGATGTTGGGTTTCGACATGATCACACGGCGCCGTCCGGGCGCCGAATAGTGTAATGGAATCGTTGCGCTGACGCGCAGACGCGTTTCGCCCAAGGATACGCAGGAGGGCTCAGCGCTGACGGGTGAAGGTGTCCTCGACGATCTTCGGGGTGATGAAAATCAGCAGCTCCTGCTTGTCATCGCGACCCAAGTTACGCCGGAAAATCCGACCCACGTACGGAATGTCTCCCAGAACAGGGGTCTTCGAAACCGACTGGTTGCGATCCACGGTGAAAATGCCCCCGAGCACAACCGTTTGCGCGTTGTCGACCAACACCTGGGTTTCAATCGCGTTCGTGTTGATCGAAGGAATGCCGTTGAACGTCTGGCCAATGGTGTCCTGGGTAACGTTGAGATCCATGATGATTCGGTCGTCGGGCGTGATCTGGGGCGTCACCTGGAGCGACAGCACCGCGTCCTTGAACGAGGTGGACGTGGCACCGCTGGAGGCAGCCTCCTGATAGGGCACCTCGACGCCGGAACGGATGGTGGCGGGAGACTTGTCAGCGGTGATGACCTTGGGTCGAGCCACCACCTCCGCCGTGCCCTCAGTTGCCAGCGCCGACAGCTCGAGATCAAGCAGATAGCTCTCGCCTGTCACTCCGATCGCCAGCCCGGATGCATTGGCAGCAGCGGCACCGAGATCGACCACCAGATTGCCGGGCGAGGTGCCGCCTACCGTGCCGCCGCGAATTTCACCCAGCGCTTCCGCCGAACCTGACAACGTGTAACGTCCATCATCCCAGGACTTGCCGCCGCCCCAGCGAATTCCAAGCTGTTCCGAGGAGTTCGAGGATGCGGTGACGATACGCGCCTCAATCAGCACCTGCCGCACGGCGACGTCGAGCTGCGCGATGATCGAGCGGAAGGCCTCGATGCGGTCCGCCGTGTCGGTGATGATGATTGCGTTGGTTCGCTCGTCAACGATGACGCTGCCGCGCCCGGACAGCATACCGCCGGTCACCGGCTGCGCCGAATCGGTGGCCGCGGGAATCGCGCCAGCCGGACCCGCACCGTTGGCAGAAGCCTGGGCAAACAGCTGCAGCAGCTGGCTGGCGCTCGCGTAGCGGATCTGCAGAAACTCGGTGCGTAGCGGCGCCAGCTCGCTGATCTGCTTTTGATTCTCGAGCTCTTGCTTCTCGCGGGCCGCGATCTCGGCGGCCGGCGCGACCAGCAGCACGTTCCCCACCTGACGCTTGTCCAGCCCTTTGGTCTTCAGGATCAGCTCGAGCGCCTGATCCCACGGCACATTCTTCAGCCGCAACGTGATGCGTCCCGCGACCGTATCGCTGGCCACCAAATTCAGATCGGTGAAGTCGGCGATCAGCTGCAGCACCGAACGCACCTCGATGTCCTGAAAATTGAGCGACAGCTTCTCGCCCTGGTACTTGAACGCCTCATCGCGCTGCGCGGCACGGGCTTCGGTCATTGGCGATACATCGATCGACAGGGTGTTATCGGCCTGATAGGCGAGGTAGTCGAACTCGCCGCTCGCGGCCAGCGTCAGCACCGTGTTGCCGTCCAGCTGTTCCGCGTCGATGGTTCGCACCGGCGTCGCGAAGTCGGTGACGTCGAGACGTCGCGCCAGCTCCCCCGGCAGCTGCGTGCCGCGGATCTCGACGCGCACCTTGCCGCCGCTCATCGAGACATCGACCGGCACCTTGGAATCGGACAAGCCGACGATGACCCGGCCTTCGCCCTGATCGCCCCGCCGAAAGTCGACGCCGGTGACGCGCGGCCCGATGCTTACCGACCCGCCAGGGAAATCAGTCGTCCAGTCGCTGGTAGTGGCGGACGCTGCGCCCGCGCCAGTCCCACCAGCTGCGGTCACGCCCGCGACGTCCGCGCCCGCCACCTCGGGGCCACCCACGAGGACCACCAGCGCATTGCCGACGATGGTGGTCTGGTAGCGCACCAGCTGCCCGAGACTCACGATGGCGCGCGCGCGATCAGCGGTGGGCAACACGGACACGCGGCGGGCATTGCCAATCCCGAGATCATGGTGCTTCTGCGTCAGCGCGCTGCCCACGCCGGGCAGGTCGATGACAATGCGAGCCGGCTGCTCGATGGTATAGCTGGTCGGTGCGGGTGGTGGCGCATCGAACTGGAGCCGGATTTCGGTCTGATCGCCCGGCAGCGCGTTGAACCCGACCGATTGCAGCGTCACCGCGGACGCAGGCGCTGCCAACAGCGCGAGCACGGGCCAGAGGGCCAGAGCGACCGCGCGTCGACGCGCGACGCTGAATCCGCGCGCGATCGGACGCTGCCGATTGTCGGAGTAGACGTTGGTCATCCCGCTCATCCTCTGTTCGTTCCGCCCAGTTCGACCGTCCGGGCACGCTCCACCCAGCCCCCCGCACCGTCGGGCACGATCTCGATCAATTCGATCGCGTTCTCGGCGACGCGCTGCACCTGGCCGTGATCGGTGCCGAGGTAATCCCCCCGAGCAACCCGATGCACATTGCCGTTGGCGTCGCGAATCAGCGCGTACACGCGTCCTTCCTGCGCCAGCGTGCCGACCATGGACAGCGAGGCCACCGGAAACTGCTCCAGGAACTGCCGCACCCGATTCATGTCCGGCTGCACCTGCACGCCGCCTTGCGGCCGCTCAACGCGCTTCAGCACCACCGGTGGATCGAACGGGCTGCGCATATCGTTGGCCTGGTACGCGAACGGCGGCACCTGCGTGATGGACGGCAGGCGTTCGACCGGTGGCGCCGGCCGTGCCTGCACCGTCGCCATGAATGCCCTCAGGTCGGCGTGGGGCTCGGCTTCGCCGCAGCCCGCCAGCCCAGCCGCAAGGCTGGCCGCAAGCCCAAACGCGCGCAGCGCGGCGCCAGAACTACGGCGAGCCCCGGTGCACCTGTGTGAGAGTGGTCCGCCGCTGCTCATTGCTCGTCCAGGTAGCGGTAGGTTTTGGCCTGAATCGTCATGCGCAGCACGCCGGCGCCGCCCTTCGCCTGCTCTGGTTGCGGGCCGATCTGGAAATCATGCAGGGTGACGATGCGCGAGAGATTCGCCACCGCGCTGACGAACTGCCCCAGCCGGTGGTAGGAGCCCTCGACCGCAATCGCGATCGGCAGTTCGACATAGAACTGGCTCGGGCGCTCGGCCTCGAGAGTGATGCTCTCGATCGTCAGGTCGTTATCGAGCGCCGCACGGGTGATGTCCTCGATCAGGCCGGGCACCTCGGTGTCGCTCGGCAGCTGACGCAACAGGTTGCCGAACGTCTCCTCCATCTCGATCTTCTGCTGGCGATAGATCTCGAGGTTCGCCACCTGCTCGCTCTTTTGTTCGTACTCCGTGCGCAGCGCCTGTTCTTCCTGCTGCACTCGCTCAAGCGTGGCCAGCTTATCCGTAAGCAACAGGTAGTAGCCGCCGCCCTGCACCAGCAGGAACAGCAGAACCATCAGGGCGACCTTGACCGCAGTCGGCCACGATCCGATGGTGCTGAGATCGAGCTCCGCGAGGTCGATCTCGTTCAGCTGTTGCAGTAGGTCGCGCAGCGCCATCACGGCGTACCGCTGGGGGCCGCCGGGTCGGAACCGGGTGGCGTCTGCACGAACGTCAGGTTGAACACGCTGGCCTGCTGGCCGTAGTGCGCGTTGGCGGGATCTTCCTTGATCGACTTCAGGTTCGGGCCGGAGAACAGCCGGGATCCATCCAGATTACGCATGAGCGTGGAGATGCGGTTGTTCGATTCGGCCTGGGCCTCCAGCGTCAGGGTGGTGCCCTCCATTTTCAGGGTGTTGAAATGCAGCCCCGCCGGCAGCGTGCGCACCAGTTCGTCGAAGACATGCACGACGGTGGGTCGGTTACTCTGCAACTCCAGAATCACCTGAATGCGCGCGAGCAGCTCCTCGCGCGTCTTGCGGAGGCTGGCAATCTCGGCAATCTGCTGATCCAACACCGCAATCTCATCCTGCAGAAAGCGGTTTCGCGCCGTTTGCTCGCTAACGCGGCCATCAAGAACGGCTCCGGCCAGCAGCACCAGCGCCACCCCGGCCGCCAGCACGACCCCCATGTTGATGGCGAACTGACGCTGGCGTCGCTCGCGTTCCCATTCCCGCCAC
>CAZVMA010000083.1:8616-9022 GCA_964628545.1 uncultured Pseudomonadales bacterium
ACGGCAGCAGGTTGATACCGCTCATGCGCTGAAACTCCGCATCGCGAGGCCACAGGCAATCATCAGCGCAGGCGCGTCCGCGGACAGACCGCGGGCGTCAACCCGCGGCGCCAACGTCATCGCGGCAAACGGATTGGCGACGATCGTTCGGGTGTGTAGCTTGTCCTGCACCACCCCGGCCAGCCCGGGTATCGATGCGGTACCTCCAGCCAGAATGATCAATTCGACATCATCGTAGCGACTCGAGGAAAAGAAGAACTGCAGCGAGCGAGTGACCTGCTGCAGCACGCCCTCCTGAAAGGGCAGCAGAACCTCCGCTTCATAGTCAGCGGGTAACCCGCCTTCCTTTTTGGCGCGCCCTGCCTGCTCGTAGGACAGGCCGTAGCGGCGCTGGATTTCCTCGGTC
>CAZVMA010000084.1:0-3032 GCA_964628545.1 uncultured Pseudomonadales bacterium
CTCGCGCAGGCGACCGCAGACGACCGCAGTGTCCGGTGCCTCGGCCATATGCGCCGTCGCTGCCGCCACCCAGCCGGGCACCAGTTCGCAGTCGCCGTCGATGAAGTGAATCAACGCCAATGACGGGGTGGTCTCGAGCAGTCGACGGTAACCGGCGTTACGGGCGCGCGCGGCGGTGAACGGAATGGTCATGTCGAGGTTGATGACGTCCACGCCGAGCGCGCGGGCCCGAGCGACAGAGTCGTCCGTCGAGCCGGAATCGACGTAGACGACAAGCTCTACCTCGCGCAGCACGGATTCCAGACACCGCTGCAGACGCAAACCCTCGTTGCGTCCGATCACGACAAATCCCACCGCCTGCGTCTCTGGTTGGCTCAAGCGTACGGCTCCTCTGTTTGGCGCGCCCGCCCCGACGAGCCGCTGGGGCCCTGACGCGAGCAACGCAATCGGGTCAGCATGCGCGAGCGCGAGCGCGTTGTCTTTGCTGGATTTGTGAGCCCAGAAAAGTCTGGAAACCGAGCCTCGGAGGTTCTGCTGCTCACCCGGCGCCGGCCCCTGCCGGTACCCCAGCCGGCAACGCGGACGGCACCCCTCACCGGTGCCAGAATCGAGCGCACGGACACTTGGGGAGGGTTTGCGCATGAGCCGACTGCCGCGTGTGAATGTACCACCGGTCGATTACGGCGCAGCCGAAGGCGCCATGCGGGCGTATCGCGCCGACGGCACGGCTCGAGCACTGGCGCTCGGGAACCGCGGCCCACTGCGCTTCATGCCCGACGGTCAGGTGGACCCGGCCATTCTGGACGCCTACTGGGCGCATGGGTTCTACATTTTCGAGGGTCTCCTCAACGCAGACGCGCTGCGGGATATCGAAGATGATGTGCTCGACCTGCTGGCGCGCGCGCCGGAAGCCAAAGGCGCAAGCACCGACCGAGAAGGCCGCCCCGCCCTCGGCGCGGGGTGTCGGGCCGCAAATCTCAGCTGGGTGCGTCCGCTTTCCGATCCGCTGGGGGGAACCGCATTCGCCAATGGTCGCCACCCGGTGAAGATGGTCGAGCCCACCGCTCCGGACGGCGCGCCGGAGCACGTGGTGCAGCTGATCCTCGGTTCACTGCAGTTCTCGGACGCCTGCCTGCGTCTGTACGCCCACCCCGACCTGCTGCGCTTCGCGGCCGCGGTGAACGGCCCCGACTTCACGCCATTTAATGAAGCGATCTGGATCAAGCATCCACGCCTCGGTGGCTCTGTAGCCTGGCATCAGGACGGTTGGACACACTGGGACTCACCGTCGCTTGACGCGGGCACGCACGGCTTCAACTTTATGGCCCAACTGTATGGCTGCAACGCCGAGAACGGCCTGTGGGTGGTGCCGGGCAGCCATCGCGTGGGCAAGGTTGATATCAAGGCATGGGTCGCGGCCGCGGGTTCCGAGCGGCTGCCCGACGCGGTGCCGTTGATCTGCGCGCCCGGGGACGTCGCCATCACCAACCGCCAGGCCGTGCACGGCTCGTTCGCGAATACCAGCGACGAGCCGCGCGTGACCATCAACTTTGGCTTTCACCGCCGCGCATCCGTGCTCGGCGTGCGCAGCGGTGGCGTACACAACCCGGTGTCCGAGTACGACGACGCCTATATCCGGCAGCGCTCGCGCCTGATCGGCCTCGGCATTGACGCGCGCCGCCAGCGCTTCCCAAAGGAAACGCCCTATCGCTACATCCCGTTCGTTGGGCGCGAAGCGGACTATCGCTGGACGCCCGAGGCTCGGGCCGGGCTACACGACTACAACCTGCAGGACCTCGGCATCTAGCGGCCGGGTGTTGCGGACAGACACACTCAGCGACGCCGCTTCCAGGGCGGAATGCCCTGCCAGTCGAAGGGCTCGATACCGGCATCCGTGATCTGCCAGACGCTGGCCTGCGCGGTGCCGTTCTCAAGCTCAAGAAAACCGATGGTGCCGAACTGCGTGTCGTAGTTGTGCGGATAGGTGGGCGAGCCCGGGTTGACGCACAGGATGCCGTCAACCTCGGCAATGCACTCGCGATGGGTATCGCCAAAAACGATGACGTCGGGCCGACGCTCCGGGAAAAAGCGCTCGATCCAGCGTTCGAGCGTGAAGGTGGGCGGGCGTTCGGGCACCGGAACGTAGTGCGTCAGCCCCACCCACAGCCCTTCCAGCGGCAGCAGCCAGGCATATTTGACGCGCGGATCCTCGGGCTGGACCGGTCGACCGCCGCTGCCGTCCTCTCCGTTGCCGCGGGCAGAGATTACCGGGGCAACCTCCTGCAGCTGATCGAGCACGTACAGCGCGTGAATGTCGCCCGCGTGCATGATCATGTCAACGCCCTGAAAGGCCTCGAACACTTGCGGCCAGAGCGCCTTGCGCGCCTCCGGAATATGGGTATCGGAGATCAGGCCGATGCGCATAGCCACTCCCCCGCGCTCACGCCATGCCCTGCCTGACCAAGCCCGTCCAGGATCGACTCGACTGTCTGCAACACGCTCGCCCTTGTCTTCTTGCCGTCAGATACTAGGGTAACCGAAAGCGAGGTCCGGCATGCGCATCGTCTCCTGGAACGTGAATGGCCTGCGCGCCTGCGCCCGCAAGGGGTTTCTCGATTTTTTAACCGCTTGCGGCGCCGATGTCGTCGGACTGCAGGAGGTACGCGCCTTTCCGGCACAGCTACCGCCGACGGTGCGGGAGCCCGATGGCTGGCACGCGACCTTCGTTGCAGCCGAGCGGCCGGGCTACAGCGGCGTCGCGCTGTACTCGCGGACGCCGCCAGACGAAGTCGAGACCAGTCTTGGCCAACCCGAGTTCGACGCTGAGGGGCGCTTTGTCATGGGCCGCTTCGGCACGCTGCGGGTTGCCAGCGTGTA
Source organism: uncultured Pseudomonadales bacterium (assembly GCA_964628545.1). Taxonomy (GTDB): domain Bacteria; phylum Pseudomonadota; class Gammaproteobacteria; order Pseudomonadales; family Azotimanducaceae; genus UBA7803. Next base: position 2,878 of record CAZVMA010000084.1, read on the forward strand.
CTTTCCAAAAGGCAGCGGCAAGGACCGGGACAACAGTCGCGTTCCCTACAAGCTTGCCTTCTACGCCGCCGTGCTGGCGCGCATCCAGGCCGCGCGCGCCGACGGCCCGGTGCTGGTGATGGGCGACTACAACACGGCGCACTGCCCGATCGATC
>CAZVMA010000084.1:3096-8793 GCA_964628545.1 uncultured Pseudomonadales bacterium
AGAACGCCAGCGGTTTTATGCCTGAGGAACGCGCAGAGCTGGATCGCTGGCTGGCCGCCGGATGGGTGGACACCTTTCGACGTCAGCACCCGGAGGCACCCGGGCACTACACCTGGTGGCGCCAGTGGGGCGATGCGCGCGCCCAGAATGTGGGTTGGCGCATCGACTACGTGCTGGCTTCGCCGGAAGCGGCGGCCCGGGTTCGGGACGCCTTCATCTGGCCGGACGTCACCGGCTCGGATCATTGCCCGGTCGGTGTCGACCTGGACTGACCCGACGCGGCAGCCGGCCTATCGGTACCATCGCGCTGCTCGCGCAGCGCGATGGCTGAACTTACCCGAAGCCGCGCAGCATCGTTACGGCAGCGCCGGTTCGTTTCGTTCCCGCAGGCCGCGCACCGCTCGGGTGCCGGACGCCAGCAACAAGATGGCCACAACGAATACCGCACCAGCACACTCGAGCGCGACCTCGAGCCCGAAACGATCCGCAATGAGGCTTATAGGCAGCACGCCGAGGGGCATCAGCCCGTGCGACATCATGTCGATGCTCATGATTCGGCCGCGCATCGCCGGCGTCACCTCGGTCTGCAGCAGACCCCGGTTCAGCGCCATGTTCCACGCCGATACCAGACCGATCAACGCCACGACAGCAGAAGCCATCAGCACATGGCCAGCCGCGCCGAAACACGCAGTCAGCACGCCCCAAGCCAACGCGCTGGCGATGACCCAATTGGCGCGCTGCCGCAGGTTGCCAAGGGCGGCCAACAGCAGCGAACCCAAGATCGCGCCGCCGCCCATGCAGGAGATCAGCAGCCCCAGATCTTCCGGCCCACCATTCAGAACCTGCTCGTTGAACGCGGGCAGCAGCGTGTTCAACGGCATGCCGAACAGAAAGGGCACCACCGACAGCAGGATCAGTCCCAGCACCGGCGGGTGCGCACGCACGTAGCGCAGACCGTCCAGCGCGTCCTGAAGCGGCGACGACGTGACGCGTCGTCGGGGCAATCCGGGCGCACGAACGCCGAGCGTAGTGAGTGCGGCCAACCCGTAAAGGACAGCTATGGCGCAGTACACGATACCGGTGCCGAACGCCGAACGCTCACCGTCCGCCAGCACGGCGATCATCAGACCCGCAAGCGCGGGGCCGAGAATGCGCGCCAGATTCCAGCTGGTGGTGTTCAGCGCCATGCCGGTGATGATCAGTCGTTCGGACAGCAGCTCCGGGATGTACGCCTGTCGCGCCGGCATGGACAGGGCGAGAATGGTTCCGTTGGCGAAGCCGGTGACCAGGAAATGCCAGATCTCGACGCGCCCGGACAGAATGACGGCCGCCATCAAGAAGGTGAGCACGCAGTTGCAGCTTTGCGCAACCACAATGATGCGACGCTTGGACAGTCGATCTGCCACCACGCCGCCCCAAAGCGCGAACAGCGCCTGCGGCAGCATGAAGGACAAGGTCACCCACGCCAGCGCGAGCGCTGACGATGTCAGCGAGTAGACCAGCCAGCCGCGCGCCACGATCTGCATGTTCATGGCGAACTGCGACGCGAGCCCCCCGGCCCACAGCCAGCGGTAATCCGCCACTTCGAGCGCGCTGAAGATATCGCGAGCCGCCATGTCGCGAAGTCTAGCATGCGACCGGCTTACCTTCGGCCCGCAAGCGAGTAGCATGCTCAGAGCGTCACCGGCAGGCGCTAGGATACGGGCGGCGAAGTCAGCACCAGGACGAGCGATACCAAGATGACCAACACCCACGCCAGCATCCCGGACATCGAGATCGAGCAACATGGCCATGTAGCGCTGGTGGAAATCTGCCGACCGCCCGACAACCATTTCGACCTCGCGCTGATCGAGGGCCTTGCCGACGTCTTCGAGGCCCTTGATCGCGACGACAGCGTCCGGGCGCTTGTGCTGGCAGCACGGGGCAAGCATTTCTGTGCCGGCGCTAACTTCGCCAGCCGAACGCGAGCGGCAACAGCGCCCCGAGCGCCAGATAGCGACGCCCCTACGCCCAGCGGTAATCCGCTCTACACCGCCGCCGTGCGTCTGTTCGGGACGCGCAAGCCGGTGATCGGGGCCATACAGGGCGCCGCCGTCGGTGGTGGCTTCGGTCTCGCGCTGGTGCCGGACTTCCGGGTTGTAACCGCCGACGCCCGCTTCACCGCCAACTTCGTGAAGCTTGGGTTTCACCCGGGTTTCGGGCTGACGCATACCCTGCCCCGTTTGATCGGGCAGCAGCGCGCCGCCCTGCTGTTCCTCACCGGGCGCCGCATCGATGGCGCCACGGCGGTCGACTGGGGCCTGGCCGAACAGCTGGTAAACCCCGACAGCCTACGACCAGCCGCTCTGGCGCTGGCGCACGAGATCGCGGAGAACGCGCCGCTCGCGGTGCTGTCGGTCCGCGCCACCCTGCGCGCGGACCTGGCCGATGCGGTACGCCGACAAACCGATCTCGAGTTCCGGGAGCAGTATTGGCTGCAGCAGACCGACGATCACCGCGAGGGCGTGCGCGCCGTCGCTGAGCGGCGCCCCGGCAACTTCGCTGGCCGCTGAGCGCGCAGTCGTGACCCAGGACCCCGGTTCGGCGACACCTGTCGGGGGACCCCACGCCCTCTCGTTCCTGCTGATCGCGATCTTCGTCGACACGCTGGGTTTCGGCATCGTCATTCCGGTGCTGCCCGGGCTGCTGACTGAACTTTCCGGCGGCAGCCTGGCCGACGCGGCCGCCTGGGGCGGTGCGCTCGCCTTTGTCTTCGCGCTGATGCATCTCATCTTCGGCCCCGTGCTTGGCAACCTCTCCGACCGCTACGGACGTCGACCCGTGCTGCTCGGTTCGATGGCGATGCTTGCCGTCGACTACCTGATCATGGCTTCAGCCGGCAGCCTCGTGTGGCTGTTCGTCGGCCGCCTGTTGACCGGCGTGTCCGCAGCCACGTTTGCTACCGCGAACGCCTACATCGCCGACATCACCCCCGAGCGGGACCGGGCGGCACGCTTCGGCCTGATCGGCGCAGCCTGGGGGATGGGCTTTGTGGCCGGCCCCGCGCTCGGCGGTCTGATCGGGGAACTGGGTCCGCGCGTGCCGTTCCTTGTCGCCGCGGCATTGGCGGGCGCCAATGTGCTGTACGGCCTGCTGGTGTTGCCGGAAACCCTCGCGCCGGAACGACGACGACCGTTCCAGCTGTCGCGAGCAAACCCGGTGGGCGCATTCCGTGCGCTGCGCGGCTACCCGCTGGTGCCGCCGCTGTTTGTCGCCGTGATCCTGTACTTCATTGCGCACGACGTGAACCCATCCACCTGGACCTACTACGTGCTGCATCGCTTCCAATGGTCGACGGCCGAGGTCGGGCTGGCGCTGGCCGCCGTCGGGCTGTCGAGCGCGGTGGTCTCGGGCACCCTAGTGGGTCCGGTCGTGCGGCGTTTCGGTGAGCTGCAGGCCGCCACGGCCGGGCTGGTGCTCTCGGCGGTCAGCTTTTTCGGCTATGCATTCGCCAGCGCCGACTGGATGATCTTCGCCTGCATCGCCGTCGGCGCTTTCATGGGGCTGGTCATGCCAGCGCTGCGGGGGCTGCTGTCGCGCACGCTGCCAGCCGAGCAACAGGGCGAACTCCAGGGTGCGCTGTCCAGCCTGATGGGGCTGACCGCAATCATCGCTCCGGTGCTGATGACGCAAACGTTCAGCATCTTTTCGGCGCCCGACGCCCGCCTGGCCTTCCCCGGCGCGAGCTTCTTTCTGGCCGGATGCTGCGCGCTTACTGCGCTCTTGGCGGTACGTTATGCCGGGCATCGCTACGCCGAGCGTCGTCACGGCGGGCGTCTATCGCCGCCCGAATCTCCGCGTGCGCCGATTCGTCCAGACTGAAACGGGCGAACAGCAGCGTGCCGATCGTGTAGCAAACCAGCGGAAACAGCGCGTACAGCGTCAGAATGGCGATCTGTACCGTCTGCGTCTGCGGCTGGTTGGGCACGAATCCGGACAGGTCGAGCACAAATCCGGTCAGCAGCAGCATCACCCCGGCTGCGCTTTTGAACACGAAATTCCAGGCCGCGAAGTAGGAACCCTCCTTCCGCTCGCCGGTGGTGTACTCGTCCCAGTCGATCACGTCGCCCTGAATCGAAGGGGCGATGGTGCCGCCGCATCCTGCCGCCAGACCGGCCAGCACCGCGGCCACGGTGATGTAGCCCAGCCGCAGCTCCAAGCTGTCGATGAACACTAGAGCGAACATCGAGCCGAATGACAATCCGGTGAGGATCATCGAGAACATCCACAGGCGGATCTTGCCGAAGCGACGCGCCAGCGGCAGCCAAAGCGGCACCGACAGCGTCGATGGGATCATGTAGCAAAGGATGACCAGCGGCGCCGCCTGCGGTGCGCCAATCACGTACTCGGCAACGTAGAGGGTCAGCACACCGATGGCGGCGGCCCCGATATTCTCGATAAAGGTGACAACGATCAGCAGCCGGGCATGCGGATTGCGCCAAACGTCCGCAAACGCGCGAAAGGGCGGCGCGATGGGGCGATCCTGATACTCAGGCCGCTCGCGCAGACGCCAGACCGCGAAGCCGATCAAACCCATCATCACCACTGCGGCCAGCAGGGCCAGCTCGAACGCGAGGGCGCGGACTGCCGCCGCGCTTTGCTGCTCAGCGCGGATCAGGAAGAAAAACGACACCAGAGCCAGGATCGAACCCAGCGTGAAGGAGGCGTGCCGCATGCCAAACAGACGACTGCGTTCGTGATAGTCGTCGGACAGCTCCGCGCCGAGCGCCAGGTGGGGCACCAGCAGAATGGTCAGTGCGGAATAAAAACCGATGATCGCTGCCGCCATCCAACCGACCAGCGCCGAACCGGAAAGGCCGCCTGGCGGCGCGAACACCATGACGAAGGTCAACCCGACCGGCACCAGGCTGGCCGCCAGCCATACGCGTCGCCGTCCCCATGGACTGCGCGTGCGATCGGACAGGTAGCCGGCCAGCGGATCCGAAATCGCGTCCCAGATTCGGGAGACGCTGAAGATGATCCCCATCACCGCCGGCGCGATCAGCAGCACGTCGGTAGCGAACTTCATGACATACAGCCCGAGCATCAGCGTCATGTAGCCTGCGCCGAACCCGGGCGCACCGTATGCCAGCGCCGTACGCCAGCTGATGCGATCGGGGCTCACGCGTTGCGGATCGTGAGCCCGCCGTCCACCGGCAGCGCCACGCCGGTGGTGAAACTCGCCGCCGGCAACACCAGCGACAGCGTCATCTGCGCGACCTCCTCCGGATCGGCATAGCGGCGTAGCGCCACCCGACGCCGTGCGTATTCCTGTTTGGAATCATCCGGTATCGCGGCCGTCATGCCGGTCCGGATCGGGCCGGGACAAATGCAGTTGACCGTGATGCCCTCGCCGCCCAGCTCGACCGCAAGCGAGCGGGTGAGGCCAATCACGCCCGTCTTGGCGGCCGTGTACGGGCTGCCGAACCGGGTAGCGCCCAGTCCCTCGGTGGACGCGATGTTGACGATGCGCGGATGCGGTGCCTTGCGCAGCCAGGGCAGCGCTGCGCGCACCGTGCGCGTGTGCGCGGTGAGCAGGATGGACAGGGTGCGCTCCCACTTGGCTTCGTAGTCGGGCGCATCGATCGGCGAGAACAATGAGATGCCGGCATTGTTGACCAGGATGTCGATGGCGCCGTAATGCGCGGCGATTTCGTC
>CAZVMA010000084.1:8803-9017 GCA_964628545.1 uncultured Pseudomonadales bacterium
GAATCGCCGAGATCACAGGCCCAGCCTCGCACCGTGCCGCCGGCGGCGGCGATCTCGTTTGTAACCCGAGCCAGTGATTCGGCGTTGACGTCCAGCGCCGCCACGCGCGCGCCTTCATCAGCGAACAGCTTGGCGGTCGCCTCCCCCATGCCGCTTGCGGCGCCGGTCACGATCGCGACCTTGCCCTCGATCGAGCGTGACAGTTTGCTGAGTC
>CAZVMA010000085.1:0-360 GCA_964628545.1 uncultured Pseudomonadales bacterium
CGGCCGGAATTGGATCCACCACCATGGGCGTCACGCCGGGTTGTAGCGAGCCGTTCAGCACCACCTGCGCCCCTTTTGGGTTCGACGCAATGGTCAACGCGCCCTGCGCGGGGTTCAGTGTCTCCTGTACCTGAATCGTCTCACCGCGGGCGAGGTTGATCGGGCGCGTGGCATCAGGATGATAGGGATGGCGCAGCAGCACCCGGTGTGTCCCCGCCCGCAGCTCGAGCGTGGCTGGGGTGATGCCAAGCTTCGCGCCGTCGATGCTGATTTCGGCGCCGTCTGGGTCGGAGTCAATCACCAGGGTGCCGGTGCCGTAGACCCAGTCCTGGGTGATGCCGCCGGTAATCCAGTCGGCCA
>CAZVMA010000085.1:370-8971 GCA_964628545.1 uncultured Pseudomonadales bacterium
CTCCCAGCACCGCAAGCGCCACCAGCGCCAGCGCCGCGGCGGTCCGCTTGCCTGCACGCGCCGCCGCCCGGCGGCTGGCCACTGCACTATCAACACTCACGGTCGCTGCTCAACATGAAGGGCTACTGGGACGGCACGCTAAGGGATTTGTTGGAGCCCGGTCGTTTTGGGCGATCGGATTCTGACAGCAATCAGCGCGGGGTTAAATCGTAGCGCGTGCCGGGTGGCGGATCGTCTGATAGCCTCATCGGCATGAGTGATCTCGTCAGCCTCGCCGATATTGAAGCCGCGGCACGCCGCATTGCCGCGCATGTTGCGAACACGCCCGTGCTGGCGTTCGGCGCAACCGGTGTGCTGCTGAAGGCGGAAAGCCTGCAGCCTTCCGGGGCGTTCAAACTGCGGGGAGCGTTCAACGCCCTGTTGTCGCTTGATGCGGCAGCGCGCGCCCGGGGCGTCGTAGCCCATTCGAGCGGCAATCACGCGATTGCCGTGGCCTATGCCGCGCAGGTCCTTGGCGTCTCTGCCACTCTGGTAATGCCCGCGAACGCGCCGGCGGTCAAGCGTGCCTGGGTGGCGCGCCTGGGTGCGCGTCTCGAACTGGTCGGGCCGGCCAGCAGCGAGCGCCTTGCGCGCGCCGCGGCGCTGGCCGGGGCCGAGGGGCTGACCCTGATTGAGCCCTACGACGCAGCCGCCATCATCGCCGGTACGGGCACCATCGCGCTCGAAATCATTGATGCCGTGAGCGATAGCCACGCCGGACCGCTGGAGCTGTATGTGCCCGTTTCCGGCGGCGGACTGATCGCGGGCGTCGCGGCGGCGGCAAAAGCCCGCGACGCGTCGGTGCGGGTGATCGGCGTGGAACCGGAACTGGCGGCGGACGCGCAGGCCAGCCTGCGCGCCGGTGCGCGCGTGGAATGGCCCGCCAGTGACGTGGTGCGCACGCTCGCGGACGGCTTGCGCGTGCAGCGTGTCGGCGCTTTGCCCTGGGCCCATATCCAGCGCTACGTCGACGACATCGTCACTGTCACCGAAGACGAAATGCTGGACGCGGTGCGCGACCTGGCCCTGGATGCCCGATTGGTCGCCGAGCCGAGTGGCGCGGTAGCTCCCGCCGCGGCCCGAGCGGGGCGAGGCGGCGCGCCCGGCGCCCGACGGGTAGCAGTGGTGTCCGGCGGCAACGTTGACCCGGCGGTGTTCAGGGCGGCGCTGGCGCGCGTCTAGAGCTCGGAACGCGCGCCGGCGGCCAGCAGGTCATCGAGGGTTACCAAACCCGTCGTTACCGCTCGCCACCAGGTCGAAAAGTTATTGCAGCGACGCTGGGCGAAGGGAAAGAGCTCAGTTTCCGCGCGCCACGTGCAGTTGGCCAGCGCGTTCATCAGCCCGCCGTCCAAACTCAGATGCGGATCGGCGTAGGCGTCGAGGCGGGCCGCACCGGAGAGCCCTGCCGCCAGCTCAGCCCGTTTGGCGCACCAGATCGTGTCGGTCAGCTGTCGCATGCGCGTCAGCATGAAGGCCCAGCGCGCCGGCGAAAACGGCCAAGCGGCGTGGAAGTCGGCGTCGATAATCCCCACGATCCGCGTGCCAGCCGGCAGGTCTGCCGGCGGCGCGCGCAGCGACCAGGGATGCAGCAGCCAGACGGGTTGGTCGCGCACGTACGCGGGGTCGACAGGGGACATGGGTTCGGTGGGTTCCGGAAGGCATGCCGGCGGACTCGCGAGCGCGATCGAGCCGTTCGCGTTGGACGCGTGCCCGCTGCGGGGCGTTCGCGCTACGGCATCCAGCTGCGCGTAACCGGTATCGATCGCCGAGCCTGGGCTGTGCCAGTCTTCCGGCGCATAGCGCGCGACGTTCTCGGCGTTGAACAGGTAGGGCTTGCCGCTGCCGGTGCCCGCGACCCACTGCCAGCTCAGGTGGTTGCTGGCCAGGTCACCATCCAGCAGATAGCCGTAAAGCCAGTCCGCGCCGACCCGCCAGTGCACTTTGCGGACGTGCACCAGATAGCTCGAAAGCCACATGCGCGCGTGGTTGTGCAGCCAGCCGTCGCGGTAGAGCCCGGCCACAGCCTGGTCGATGACAGGAACCCCGGTGGTGCCGGTCAGGCAGTCCTCGGGCATGTTCCGGGCGTAAGCGCGTTCCGGCAGGGGGCCCGGATGCAGGCTGTGCAGGATATCGTCGCCGCGCGTGTGCCAGACATGCCGGAACCAGGCGCGCCATCCCAGCTCGTAGACCAGCTTGTGCTGAACGGCGAGCTGGTGTTTCGCGCCGATGGCGGCAGCGACCTCGCGCAGGGTGATGAAGCCGTGAGTGATCCAGGGCGAAAGACCGGTGACCGCGCCATCAAGGTGGTTCCGCGTGCGCGCGTATGCGCTTGGCCGTACCCGCGCCAGCCGATCGTCGAGCGCCGCAGGTGTAGGCTGAAAGTCTAATGGCATGATCGAGGTTACCGTCGTTTGCCACAGGCGTCGGAGCAGTACTTCACGGCGTCCCAGGTTCGCGCCCAGCGCTTGCGCCAGACCATCGGCCGGCCGCAGGCTGCACACGGCTTTTGCGGCAGATTGGCCTTGTTGCCGCGGAATGATTGAGTGGCTGGCCTGGTGTTGCTGGGCATGGCGCCGGGCGCGGATGACGGCGGGGGCCGATGTCACGAGAACACCACGCCGCCCGTGAGTTCGGGGTGACAGCGCCTGCCGGCGCGGCGATCATGCGCGCATCCGGGCCCGGCAGTTTGGACATGAGTACCGTGATGAAGGCCGTTGATACGCAGGGTTCGCCAGCTCGAACCCTGCGCAGCGCCGCGCAGCTCGCGGCGGCAGGCCTGATCGCGCGGTCGGGCGTGACGACAGCCGAGCAGGTCGGCGCCCGCTACACCATCGCGGTGCCTCCCGCGTTCGCGGCGCACATCGACCCTGATGACCCGGACGATCCCATTGCCCGGCAGGTGCTGCCGGACGTGCGCGAGCTGGATCAGCTGCCCGAGGAGCTGACGGACCCGATCGGCGACGACGCACACAGCCCCTTGCCCGGCGTCACGCACCGCTACCCGGACCGGGTGCTCCTGCGGCCGATTCTGTCGTGTCCGCTGTATTGTCGTTTCTGTTTTCGCCGCGAGGTGGTCGGACGCGAAGCTGGTAGCCTGACGCCGGCAGCGCTCGATGCCGCGATTGATTATGTGCGGCAGGCACCGGGCGTGCGGGAGGTGATTCTGACGGGCGGTGATCCGCTGCTGCTGGCGCCGCGGCGACTGGCCGACCTGCTTGGCCGGATGGCCGCCATCGCGCACGTCGAAACCTTGCGTATTCACTCGCGGGTGCCGGTTGCGGCACCGGAACGCATTGACCAGGCGACTCTGGCGGCGCTGCGTCAGAGCAAACCGGTGTGGCTTGCAGTTCACACCAATCACGAGCGCGAGCTGGAGGGTCCGGCGGCGGTTGCCATTGGGGCGCTGGTCGATGCCGGCGTTCCCTTGCTCGGTCAGACTGTGCTGCTGCGGGGCGTGAACGACAATCCTGCGGTGTTGGCCGCGCTGTTTCGACGGCTACTCGCGCTGCGGGTGAAGCCCTACTACCTGCATCATCCGGACCTCGCACCCGGCACCGCACATTTCCGTCTGTCGCTCGCGGAGGGTCAGGCGATCGTGCGGGCGTTGCGCGGTCGGGTACCCGGCCACGCATTGCCGACCTATGTGCTGGATATCCCGGGTGGAGCGGGGAAGGTGCCGGTGGAGGCGCCTTGGGTGATGCCTGATGAGTTCGGTTTTGCGGTGACCGATCCGCAGGGCAGGCACCACCGTTATCCGTGACCGCCTGACCGCCCCGCTGCGCATTTGCGGCATAATCGCGGGCGGCAGGCACCGTCCGGCAGGGTCCGGCACCATGGGGGAGAACACGCACGTGAGCAGCTATCCGCTTCCGAACTTCAACATCGACCTGACCGGTCAGGTCGCTCTGGTCACCGGCAGCACGTCCGGGCTTGGCCTGCGCTTTTCCCGCGTGCTGGCCAAGGCCGGCGCCAAGGTGGCCATCACCGGCCGACGATTCGACCGGCTGCAGACGCTGGCCGCAGAGATCGAGGCGGAAGGCGGCGTGGCGGTGCCGATTGCGCTCGACATGACCGACTCTGCCAGCATCGTCTCGGCGGTCGAGCAGGCCGAACAGGCCCTGGGTACGGTCACGATTCTGGTGAACAACGCCGGCATTCCGGATGCGCAGCGCGCGCACAAGATGAGCCTGGATCTGATCGACGCAGTGTTCGACACCAACCTGCGCGGTCCCTACATCATGTCCTGCGAGGTGGCGCGGCGCTTGATCGACCGCAAACAGCCGGGACGCATGGTCAACATCTCATCGATCGGCGCGTTCAACTATGGCGGCTCTGGCGCTGCTCTGTATTCCATCACAAAGGCCGGCATCAACCGCATGACCGAAGCGCTGGCGGTTGAGTGGGCGCGGTTCGGTATCAACGTCAACGGCATTGCGCCGGGCGCGTTTTCGTCCGAGATGATGGACGGCATGCTGCAGCGGGTGGGCGACATCACCGCCCACTTTCCGCGCAAGCGGCTGGGTGATCCCGCACAGCTGGACAGCACGCTGCTGTATCTGGTGGCGCCGTCATCCGAGTTCGTCACCGGCACGGTGATCAAGGTCGACGACGGGCAGGGGCCCCGCTGACCCCGCGGGCGGGCGCTGGCGCGGCCGATTCGTGTCGCCGCTACAGTGCGGCCGCGAAGAACACGAGCAGGGTCATGTCTTCCTCGATTTCGAAAAACGTGTGCGCCTCGGCGGCGCGCACGAACAGCACGTTGCCGGGCCCGACGCTGCGGGTGACGTTACCGATCTTCATCGTGGCCCGGCCGCTGATGACGTAGTAAACCTCGTCTTCGTCGTGCGGTGTCTGCATGTCGCGCGCGCCGGCCTTAAGCGTATACAGGCCGCAGGACAGGCGCTGCGCGCGCAGGAATTCCTGATATTCCGCAGACGCGCCAGTCATGCCGGCGCTCAGCTGCTGCAGGTCGAATACCTGCCAGGCGCTTTCACTCACGATCCGCTTCTCCGCGATGGGCGACCGCCCGGGCGCCCGTGATGGCATGATGCGATCATGGCAGGCAGAGCATTGACGCGTCCATGCGCAATACCGGTTCCAATCGAGCACTGAGTGGCGTAATCGTGCTTGCAGCCGTCTGCGTCATGCTGGCGGCGGCGATCGGCGTCAATACGTGGCAGTATCGCAGTGATGCGCTGGCCCGATTGGCGCCGGCAGCTGTTGCAGGTGCCGCATCGACTGCGTCGAAAGCCGATGCGGCATTGGTTCCGATCCCGGCTGCATCTCTGATTGCCGAGCATCTGGCCGCCGCGATCCGCTTTCCGACTATTTCTCACGAGGGCGGCGTTGACCGCGACGAGGCTGCGTTCGAGGCGTTTCGGGCGTGGCTGGCAGAGACTTACCCACGCGTCTTTGCGCAACTTTCGGTCACCCAGCTGAACCAGCACGCGCTGCTGTTCGAGTGGGCCGGCGTGGATGCGACGCGCGCTGGCGCGCTGTTCGCCGCGCATTACGACGTGGTGCCGGTCATCTCGGGGACCGAATCCGCCTGGACGCACCCGCCCTTCGCGGGCGTCGTTGCGGACGGCTACGTCTGGGGTCGCGGCGCGCTCGACAACAAGAATGCCGTGGTGGGTCTGATGGAGGCTATCGAGGCCCTGCTCGCAGCGGGCTTTCGGCCGCAGCGCACGATTTATCTTGCGCTCGGTCACGACGAGGAAATTGGTGGCGCGATGGGTGCCGCGGCGATCACCGAACACTTGCGGGCGCGCGGCGCGCGCATCGAGTGGTCGCTGGACGAGGGCTCGTTCGTCATGCAGGGCGTGTTTCCGGGTCTGGAAGCGCCGGTCGCCATCATCAACACCGCCGAAAAGGGCATGCTGACGCTAACCCTGACCGCGCGAGGAGCCGGCGGCCATTCGTCGATGCCGCCGGCCGAGACCGCAGTCGGCACGCTGGCCCGGGCGCTGGTGGCGCTGCAGTCCGCGCCGCTGCCGGGCGCGATCGAGGGGTTGCCGGCCGCCACCTTCGACGCCATCGGTCCGCACCTCGGGCTGCCCAATCGGGCGCTGTTCGCAAACCGCTGGCTGTTTGGGCCATTGCTCGAATCAGAGCTCTCGCGGGCACCCACCACCAACGCCATGCTGCGCACCACGACGGCACCCACCATGCTGCGCGCCAGCCCGAAGGCGAACGTATTGCCGATCGAGGCCGTTGCCACCGTGAACTTCCGGGTGCACCCCCGCGACAGCACGGCCAGCGTGACGGCGCATGTGGAGACGCTGGTCGCGCCATTCGGCATCTCGGTCGAGATCGGGGATGCCCGCGAGCCGTCGATGGTCTCTGACCATGCGGCTGATGGTTTCACCCGGGTCGCAAATGCCGTGCGCGACCAGTTTGGGCCGGTTGTCATCGCGCCGGGGTTGATGGTGGCGGGGTCTGATTCGCGCCATTACGGCGAGGTGGTGGACGACGCCTATCGCTTCAATCCGATGCGCGTCACAGCTGCCGAGCTGACCGGTTTTCACGGCACGGACGAGCGCATCGACATCGACGGCCTGGCGCGGGGCGTCGCCACCTATGCGCGCCTGCTGCAGGGACTCTGACCCCCAGTAGCCTTGGGCGGATAGCCCCCAGGCAGGCGTTCCCGGGTTCGGCTGCGCGCGAGGCCGTTTGTGCTAACCTCGCCGGCTATAGAAGATGGTGTGGAGGGAGAGCTCGATGAGCCGCATCCGATTGCTGGAAGATGACGAACTGGCGCCGGCCGCGCGGGAGCAGGCGCGCGCGGTGGAAGCCGCAGGGCGCGATGCCTCCGTTCTGCGTGCGGTGGCGCACCGGCCGGACATGTTCGAGCGCTACTTTGCGTTTTACTACCCGGCGCACCAGTCCGGCGTGGTCGAGCATCCGCTGAAAGAGCTGGTGCGGCTGAAGATTGCCCGGCTGAACGACTGCTTCACGTGACTGAATGCCCGGTTTCCATCGGCGATGGAACAAGGTCTGACTGAAGCGAAAATTTCGGAACTGGATAACCCTGCAGGCGGCAACGCGTTTTCTGAGCGCGAGCGCATGGCGCTGCTCTACGCGGAAAAGCTGGCGGTCGATCACCACGCGATCGACGATGCCTTTTTCGCGCGGCTGAAGACGGTGTTCAGCGACCCGGAAATCCTGGAGCTGGGCATGATGATCGGTCAGTACATCGGCTTTGGCCGACTGCTGAAGATTCTCGAGCTGGAGCCGCGCTACTGCGCGGTGGATGGGGGTGACGGCCTGTCCTGATTCGGGTCAGCGGCGACGCACCACCATCACCTCGTAGCGGCCGTTGCCGCCGATAAAGCTGGCGGCCAGCCAGGAGGTGATGCTGACGACCACGCTGCCGAACAGGGCGGCAAAGAAACCGCTGACGGCGAAGCCCTCGAGCAGCCAGCTGACGATGCCGAGCATGCCGGCGTTGATCACCAGCAGGAAGCCGCCAAGCGTCAGCAGCGTGAAGGGCAGGGTGAGCAGGATGACCACCGGCCGGATGAGCGCGTTTACGATGCCAAGCCACAGCGCGGCCCAGAACAGGGCGCCCGGGCTGCTGGCGGTAACGCCGGGTACCACGGCCGTGGCGATCCACAGCCCGAAGGCGGTGATGACGATGCGAAATATGATGCCGGTCATGAGCGCAGCATAGCCGGTTGCCGCGCTGTGGGACATGCCGGACGCGAGAGGTTGCGCCGCGGGGCCTCTGAAGCGGTGTGCCCGAAGCGAACGACCGGTAAGACAACCGGAAGACATTGGGAAAATGACGATGAACGTAAGTGAGGCAGTGGCATCCCGGCATTCGATCCGGGCGTTTCTCGACCGACCCGTCGATCCCGCGCTGCTGCGCGACCTGCTGGCCCGTGCTGCCCGGGCGCCCTCGGGCGGCAACGTGCAGCCCTGGCGAGTGTTCGTCGTCAACGAGGCGTCCATGGCGCGCTTTCGCGCGTTCCTGGCAACGCGCACGGGTCGCGAGTCGCCCGCGTATGCCATCTATCCGGACAACCTCAAGGCGCCGTACCGCGACAGCCGTTTCAAAGTCGGTGAGGACATGTACGCCCGGCTGGGTATTCCCCGCGACGACAAGGCGGCGCGCTTCGCCTGGATCGCGCGGAACTTCGACTTCTTCGGCGCCCCGGCCGGCTTTTTCTGCTTCATCGATCGCGACATGGGGCCGCCCCAGTGGTCGGACCTTGGCATGTTTCTGCAGACCTTCATGCTGCTCGCGCGTGAGGCGGGGCTCGACACCTGCGCGCAGGAGGCCTGGGCAATGCGGCACGAGAGCGTGCAGGCCTTCACCGGAGCGGATCCGGCGCTGATGCTGTTCTGCGGTATGGCGATCGGCTACCGCGACCCGGCGGCGCCCGTGAATGGTCTGGTTTCGGATCGCGAGCCTTTGGACGTCTGGCTTACGGAACTGTAGGCTCCCGTCATCGCGGGTTCCGTCGGGCCCGCACTCGCGGAAGACCTCATGAAAATCGCCGATCGCTGCGTTGTTTCCATGCCGTACACCCTGACCAACAGCCGCGGCGATACGCTCGA
>CAZVMA010000086.1:0-8841 GCA_964628545.1 uncultured Pseudomonadales bacterium
AACGTGGTCGCGATGCCGCCGACGGTCAGCACTGAGCCTGCGTCGACGATCAGGCTGCTGGTGCTGCCGGTGATGACGATCTGGTTGTCATTCGGGAGGTTCTGGTCGCCCGTACTTGGCGGCAGTGACGTCTGCGCCGGCGCGACCTGGACGCTGCCGGTAGGCGTGATCGTCGCAAGCGCGGGCGCTGCGGCAGCCAGGGCCGTGATGACAGCGGTCAGGATGGCCGGGGCGGGTACTGCGCGGAATGCAGTTCGCATGTTCGTGGTGAGTGCAGCAGGGCGGTCTTGCGTCACGGTTGCTCCGTTAGTGATCGTCTGAATTCCGCGAGCAGGCGCAGGTCGGAGATCGCGCCGACGGCCTACATTCGGAGGTGAGGACTAACCCCGAATGCTACGCCGGACGCTGCGGACGTGCTACCACCCCCGTGGGTTGCCTTGCTGAGAAAAAGTTAACAGGATGTCGGATCCCGTGGCTGGGCTTGCCGTGTGGAGCGCCCCAGTCTGTCAGGTAGTTCTCCTGTATCGACGCCTGAACCGTGCCGAGCGCTGGGTCGCATCCCGATCCGCGCGGCCGGTCGCGGGGTCACGGCGCCACTGGCATTTTCGGTTCGCTTGTCTGACGATAATGGCGGGGGCGGTAGACTGCCGCATGGGTTCGGGCAGACGCGGGGCGACCTTTGCCGCAGCAGATGAACTTTCCGGGGCGAACAACGTGCGAGCGATAGCCCGCCGCGTAGCGTGGTTTTGGTCCGAGCTGCGCCGGCGGAACGTGTTGTCGGTCGCAGCGACATATCTGATCGCGGTCTGGGGATTGTCGCTGGGTGCCTCAGAGCTGCTGCCGACGTTCGACGTGCCCCCTTGGGCGGTCCGCGGCGTGATCATCCTGCTGGTCATGGGCCTGCCGGTCGCCATGGTGCTCGCCTGGGTGTTCGAGATCACGCCCAAGGGGGTGGTCCGCGACGCTGGCGGCCTAGATGCGCCGCGCGCAGGCCCGATGCCGGCGGAGGCGGCGGCCGAAACGGTCCTTGCCAGCGGCTTATCGGTCTCCTGGCATGATCGCGCGGGCGCCCACACTCGTCGCTTCAATCGAACCTTCAGCATCGGCCGCGATCCAGCGTGCGAACTGCAGCTGGATGACCCCATGGTCAGCCGACAACACGTGCGCCTGCACGCCTTGGGCGCCTCATGGCGAATCGAAGACCTGGGTAGCCGCAACGGCACGCGCGTCGATGGCGCCTTGATCCAGACCCACGACCTGCGTCCCGGGGCGGTCGAGCTGGTGCTTTATCCGGGTGCCGCCGCCATCACCATCGAGCAGCAGGGGTTCGGCGACGCCACCCTGCTGGTGGCCGATGCCGCGCCGCGGGCGACCTAGCAGCCCGTCAGAGCCCGGACGTCAGAGCCCGGCCGTCAGAGCCCGGCCGTCAGAGCCCGTCCGTCAGAACCCGGCCGTCAGAGCCCGTCCGTCAGAACCCGCCTGAAGAGAGCCCGATAACTGTCGGGAAAATCGATTCCGCGGTACCAGCCTTTGGCGTGCAGCATTTGATGCAGGGTCGCCAGTCGGTAGATCGGCACGGAAGCCAGCAGGTGGTGCTCGAGGTGGTAGTTGATCTGGTGCGGGCAGAACACCAGTCGGGCCAATGGGCCTGCAAGCAGGGTGCGCGTGTTGCGTCGTGGGTCGGCGCTCAGGCGATCTGGCACCGCCGCGTGCTCGGCAATTTGGCGAATGCGGCTGATTGCGGGGTTGGCGAATACGTAGGCGGCCACCCAGACGCCATACAGCCACGGCGAGCCCACTGCGACGAGGACGGCCAGAAGGCCTAGATTCGCGAGCAGGCCGCGGCGCAGCGCAGCCCGATTCTCTTCGGGCAGGGATCTGTACTTTCGAAGACCGCGGCCAATGCCGGCGAGCGTGCGCAGCCCCGTGCGGCCTGACACGTCGCGCCACAGCTTGCGCCGAAAGCGGGCCCTGCTGATGGGATAGTCCTGGTAGTTGGGCAGATCGGGGTCGTCCGGCGTGCCTGCCAGACGGTGGTGGCCGACGTGGCCGCGCATGTAGCCGCGCTGATTGTTGAAGGTGGGGGCGGCCAGCAACCAGTCGCCAACCCAGGTGTTCAGCGACTGGGTTCGGAACAGCGTGCGGTGGCCGCACTCGTGTACCAAAACCCCGAAGCCCAACTGGCGTCCCCCGAGCAGGACGAGCCCCGCGCCGACCGTCAGGACGCTGGGCCAGGTCGCCATGACCGCGAAAATCAGAGCGGTCAGCGTCCACTGACAGAGCACGAGCCAGGCGCCGCGCGCGTCGCTGGATCGGGTCAAAGCGTCTAGCTCATGCGCCGTCAACACATCCCGGAGCTGCATCGTCGAACCTCGGTTGCTTGACGTAGTCTGACCCCGTGTCGCGCGGGTTGCCAGTTGCCCGCCGCTCGGGCGGTGATGGCGTCGCGGCCAAAAAACGTGACACACCTCACAAATTCGGGCCCTGGTCGCGTGGGCTGTGCCAACCCGGGCGCGCGGAGCTGGACGCTCTCTGCGCTGGCGAACATGCTCTCCTGAGCTTGGGCACGGCACGCCGAATCGGGTTGGCGGCCTGACGAACGCACAATCAGCGCAAGGCGGGGTGACGCTTGGCCGAGGGCAGCCACTGGATCGGTCGCGCGCATCACAGGGTGCGCTCGCTGGCGTTTGCCTTTGCTGGCGGGGTGCTGGGTGTCTTCGCCCTTGATGCGAATGAGTCAGCGGTCTTCGTGGTTGCCTTGTTGGTCTCGTTCGGTCTTTACCCCCAATTGGCGTATGTACACCTGCGCCTGGCCCGGGATGCCCGCAGAGCAGAACAGATCAATCTGCATGCCGACCAGCTGCTGAACGGCATCTGGTCGGCGGCGCTTGGCTTTCCAATCGAGTTTTCGTTCATGCTCGGGCTGGCCTCCGGCGTTAACGTCGCGCTGTACCAGGGCGCGCGCGGAGTCGGGCTCTCGCTGCTGGCCTGGTGTCTCGGCGCGGGAGCGATTTTCGCATCGGGTCTCGGTTTTCATCCCATCGAAGAGACCACCCCGTATCGGCTGGTTTGTCTAGCGGGCGCCGGCATCTATCTGCTGGTGGTCGCGTTGGTTGCGCACCTGCGGATTCAGCAGGCGCGACGGTACCGCAGCGAGCTGATCCGCAATCAGGCGGAATTGCGCGAAGCGCACGAGCATCTGGAGGCACGTCACCGCACTCAGCGTGAGTTTCTGGCCTTGCTGTCGGCGGAGTTCCTGGGTCCGCTGGCGGCAATTGCGCGCACGGCCGAGGCACTGCTCGAGCGCGGCAACATGAGCGAGCAACCCAGTCTCCGATCCATGCGCGATCGGGCCGACGGGCTGCACGCACTGGTCGAGCGCTTCCTGCCGGGGGAGGTTGAGGCGGTTCAACCCGATACGCTGCGGCGCGAGCGGTGCAATGTCCGTGCGCTGCTCACGCAGGCCATTCAGCCGCTGGACGCCGAGCACCGTATTCGCCTGCACACCGAGCCGGCGGGCGCGCTAGCCCACGTGGATCGTCAGTTGATGGCGATGGCGCTCGGCAATCTGGTCGGTCTCGCGCTGCGCCATTCGGAACCTGACAGCCTGGTGATGGTTGACGGGGTGCGCACCGACATTGGTGTGTCCTTCGACGTGATCAGCAGCGGCAGCGGCTTCAGTGCCGGCGCGGCCGCCCGCCTCGGAACGCCGTTTTACCTCGATCCGGGTAGCGACGATATCGGTCGTGGCTTTCTGTTTGTCCAGCGCATCATCGACGCGCACGGCGGCAATCTTCGAGTCGACAGCGATCCGGAAATCGGCACCCGGTTCAGCGTGGTCTTGCCAGAAGCGCGGTAACGGCCGCACGCTTCACAGTCCGCCCTTGGCCGAGCTGACAGCCATGCGAATCGCCCTGACGCTGACAGCCGCACCGGAATCATCAGAGAGCTTTGCTGCTGCCCTGCGGTTCGCCCATGCCGCGTTGCTGGCCGGGCACGAGATTGCGGGGGTATTCCTGCTGCAGGATGCGGTCACCCTCGCGGACGCATCACCGCGGACGGCGCTTGCGCAGAGCTGGCTAGAGCTTGGGCGCGCGGCGGGGGTCGACATTGGCGTCTGCAGTGGCGCCGCTGCGCGACGCGAGGTTCGGTTGGTGGCAGCGTCCGCAACCGAGGTCCTGCACACGCCGCCCAGGTCCGTCAGTGACCGAGCCGACGACGCGGGAACGGACGTCCCTGCCGCGAGTTTCTGTGCATTGGGTATGGGCCAAATCGTCATGGCCCTCGCGGCAGCAGACCGGGTCGTGGAGTTCCGGGGATGAGCGCTCCGGTCGCTGACGCGATGGTGCTGCTGGTTCGCATGGCCCCGGATGCGCACGTTTGGCCGGAAGAGGTGTTCGACCCGGCCCTGGTACTGGCCGCGTTCGAGCAACCGGTGGCCGTGGTATTTGCCGATTCAGGCCTTGCCTTTCTGGGGCTCGAGCCCGACGCCGCGCCAACCTCGCTGATGCCTCGGCGGGAATGGATCGACCGCCTGATCGAGTTCGGCGTGACCCAGATTTTCGCCGTGCCCGGCATCGAGGCGCAGGTCTGTCTGTCGACCCCGGCAGATCGCGATGCGCCGGTGGTATGGCTGTCTCGCGCAGAGCTTGGACACGTGCTGGCCGAGGCGCGGCACGTGCTGGTCGACTGATGCCGACGCTGTACCTGGTCGCAACGCCGTCGTCGCTGGCGAGTTGCCTGCAGACTGCGGCGCACGCCGATGTTGTGCTGCTGCAGGGTGCGGCTGCACGGGAAGCGGCCGCCGAACCGGCGTCGGTACTGGCCTCGGCCGCTGCGACCGGCGTTTTGGTTTGCTACCTGGTGGATGACCTGTCCGCCGGCGTTGCCGTGGCGAACAGCGAGCCCCAAAAGCTGGCGGACGGGTCTGCCGCGTCGGCGGCTTCGGTCGCGACGACGCTCCAAGCGGTGACCATGGCGGAATTCGTGGCGCTGGTGCTGCGCTGTCATCCGGTGGTGTGCTGGCGCTGATGTCGCTGCTGCTGCCGAAGTGGCGGTCGGCCTTCGCAGGAGATCGTGGCATTCGGTCGGGGAGGAAGGCTGCGCCGTGAGGCCGGACGCGGTCGAATTTGGTAGGCACGCCCGGATTCGAACCGGGGACCTCTACCATGTCAAGGTAGCGCTCTAACCAACTGAGCTACGCGCCTGCGTCTGCGGTCTCGGACAGGGCCGCCATAATACTCGATTGCGGCCAACTTCATACAGGCACGTGGCGGCAGCTTCGGACGGCGCCGTCAGGCGGAATCGCTTGGTGTCGTCCAGATGCCGATCCGCGCGGCAATACGCCTTATTGCACAACGAGTTAGCCTGTGAGCGCTAGCGCTGCCGGGGTTGTGCCGCCGGTTGCGCCCCGTGTACAATCCGCGGCCGCGCAGATGAGGGTTGTGTCACCACACGAACCAACCGTCGCTGCGCGGGTTACGTCCGACCGGAATTTCCGGAGGGCGATCAATCGGTTGGGAAAGCAGGGCCGGCAAGGCCGCGGTCCCGGCCAGTGGGAATGGTTGGCTGGAGAACGCACATCAAGAAACCCCTTGGTTTAGCGGTGAAGCGCGCGGATCGGACGCTGCTCAATGAGGAGATCCGGTCGGCAACCGTTCGATTGATCGGCCCCGATGGCAATCAGGTCGGCGTCGTGTCCCGGAGTGAAGCACTGGAATCAGCCCGTCGTGCGGGCCTCGACCTGGTGATGATCGCTGCAGAAGCGGTTCCGCCGGTGGTCAAGGTCATGGACTTCGGCAAGCATCTTTTTGAGCTGAAAAAGGTCAAGGCGGCTCAAAAGAAGAAACAGAAGCAGATCCAGATTAAGGAAATCAAGTTCCGTCCGGGCACGGAAGAGGGCGATTACCAGGTCAAGCTACGCAGCCTGGTTCGCTTCCTCGAAGAAGGAGACAAAGCCAAGATCTCGTTGCGGTTTCGCGGCAGAGAAGTGGTGCATCCGGAAATCGGCATGCAGCTTATGACGCGAATCTCTCAGGACCTGGAACCTTACGGCGCGGTGGAAGCCGAGCCGAAGTTCGAGGGTCGTCAGGTGATCATGGTGCTGGCTCCCAAGAAGAAGAAGAAGGCCGAAAAGGCCACAGGATCCGAGTGATCCGGTAACTGCCGTCGCCCCGGGTGGCGGTCAATGAATCGCGTGGAGCAGAAACATGCCCAAGATGAAGACCCATTCCGGGGCCGCAAAGCGGTTCCGGCGGACGGCTTCCGGCTTCAAGCACCGGCAAGCTAACCGCAACCATATTCTCACCAAGAAGGCGTCGAAGCGTAAGCGTCAGCTGCGCGGTCTCGAGGCCGTTGCCAAAGGCGATATCGGCGGTCTCGACCGCATGTTGCCCACCAAGGCACGATAAGGAGTAGCGCGACATGCCAAGAGTCAAACGTGGTGTTGCGTCCCGTGCCCGGCGCAAAAAAATATTAGATGCGGCGAAAGGTTACTACGGCGCTCGCAGCCGGTCGTTCAAGGTCGCCAAGCAGGCCGTCATCAAGGCTGGTCAATACGCGTATCGCGACCGTCGTCAGCGCAAGCGCCAGTTCCGGGCCCTCTGGATTGTGCGCATCAATGCGGCTGCCAATGAATTGGGTATCTCGTACAGCCGCCTGATCGATGGTCTGAAGAAGGCCGCCATCGAGGTTGATCGCAAAGTGTTGGCTGATCTGGCCATGCACGAGAAAGAGGCCTTTGCCGCGCTGGTCGAGAAGGCCAAGGCCGCGCTCGATGCCGCTACCGACCACGCTGGCGGTACGGCCCTGGCTGCCTGAGCCAGGAGGTCGTGGGCGCCGCCTGTGTGGCGGCGCGCGACAACTCGAGCGCAGTCCCTACGGCACCGGCGTCGTGTTGCTGAAGCACGATGCGCAGACTGCAGCGCCAGGCGTGTCCTGACCGGTGCCATTGGTTGGGACAGGCCGGCCACGCGATGTGAGCCCAAGACACGGAACCGGTTGACGATGAGCAACAGCCTGGCTGATGACCTTGCGCGCATGGTGGCTGCCGCTCGGGCGGCGATCGCGGCTGCGCCCGATGAGCGCGCGCTCGACGAGGTCCGGGTTCACTACCTCGGCAAGAAGGGCGAGCTGACCGCGCTGTTGAAGACGCTGGGCACGCTCACTCCTGAGCAGCGGCCTGCGGCGGGCGCTGAAATCAACGTGGCCAAAGACGCGGTGCAGGCCGAGCTCGGTGTGCGTCGCGAGGCGCTGGCTGCGGCCGAGCTGCAGCAGGCGCTTGCCGCGGAACGCCTGGATGTAACGCTTCCTGGACGCCGCCAGCACGGGGGCGGGCTGCATCCGGTGACTCAGGCGCTGATCCGCATCGAGCGGATATTTGCCGGGGCCGGCTATGCCGTGGCCTCGGGTCCTGAAGTCGAGGACGACTGGCACAACTTCGGCGCACTGAACATCCCCGACCACCACCCGATGTTTCAGCAGGTGGAGGGCCTGGTCGTCGACCGCGGCATCAGCTTCGCTGACCTGAAAGGCACCATCGCCGAATTCTTGAACCGGTTCTTCGAGAAGGAGCTGGCAGTTCGATTCCGGCCCTCCTACTTCCCCTTCACCGAGCCCTCGGCAGAAGTCGACGTTCAGTGCGTGCATTGTCTTGGCAGCGGCTGCCGGGTGTGTGGCCAAACCGGGTGGCTCGAAGTGATGGGGTGCGGCATGGTGCATCCGAACGTGCTCGAGATGTCCGGTATCGACAGCGAGACCTTTACCGCCTTTGCCTTCGGCATGGGCGCAGACCGACTTGCCATGCTGCTGTATCAGGTCGACGATCTGCGGCTGTTTTACGAGAACGACTTGCGCTTTCTGCGGCAGTTCAACTGAGGCGTCGATATGAAATTCAGCGAAGCCTGGCTGCGCGAATGGATCGATCCCCCGCTTGGACGGGACGCGCTGTTCGCCGAACTCACCATGGCGGGGCTCGAGATCGAAGGCGAGACGCCGGTTGCCGGTGCGTTTACCGGTGTCGTAGTGGGTGAGGTGCGGGCTGTTGCGCGTCATCCCGACGCCGACAAGCTGTCCGTCTGCGAGGTGAGCGATGGCGACAGCATCGTGCAGGTGGTCTGTGGCGCCCCAAATGTGCGCGCGGGCCTGAAGACGGCATTCGCTCGAGTTGGCGCGCAGCTGCCGGGCGAACTGTTGATCCGCAAGGCCAAGCTGCGTGGGGTCGAATCGCACGGCATGCTGTGCAGTGCCGATGAACTTGGCATGGCCGGCGGTGCCGACGGCATCCTGGAGCTGCCGCTCGACGCACCCGTGGGCCGCGACCTCCGGGCTGCTCTGCAGCTGGACGACGTGGTGGCCGAGGTCAACCTGACGCCAAATCGGGGCGACTGTCTGTCAATCCGGGGGCTCGCACGGGAAGTCGCGGTGCTGACCAATATGGGTGTCAACGCGCCGGCCATCCACTCGGTAGCTGCCGGTTGCGAGGACACGCTCGCTGTCGAATTGGCGGACCCCGCCGCATGTCCCCGCTATCTCGGTCGCGTCATCCGCGGCGTCGATCTGGCGCGCCCGGCGCCCGCATGGCTGCGGGAGAAACTGAGTCGCGCCGGCGTACGCAGCATCGATGCGGTGGTCGACGTCACGAACTTCGTGCTGCTGGAGCTCGGCCAGCCCATGCATGCCTTCGATCTGGCGCGCATTGCCGGCAGCATCGTGGTGCGACGCGCGCGCGCCGGCGAGCGCTTGGTTTTGCTGGATGGTCGCGATGTTCCGCTCGACAGCGAAACCCTGATCATTGCGGATCGCTCGGGTCCGGTCGCGATTGCCGGCGGCATGGGCGGCGAG
>CAZVMA010000087.1:0-8837 GCA_964628545.1 uncultured Pseudomonadales bacterium
AGCGACAAACCCATCCACGGCACCACGCCTACGGCGAAGACCTCGTTACCCACACCCACGGCCGCCGCAACGAGAGCCCAGCGCTGGGTGCGCGCGAGACGCTCGCGCAGAAACAGGACGCCCAGCAGCGCGTTAACCAGCGGATTGATGAAATAGCCAAGGCTGGCCTCAACCAGCCGATCGGCCTGCAACGCCCAGATGAAAATGGCCCAATTGCAGGCTATCAGCAGCCCGCTCGCCGAAAGCCAGGCGAGCGTGCGCCAGTGCAGATTGCGCACCTGCGGCCAGAGCCCCCGCAGGGTCATGACCACCAGCAGCAGCAGTACCGACCACAGCACGCGATGGGCAACGATTTCGATGGCGCCCGCGAAATCGAGTCGCTTGAAGTACAGCGGCGCGAGACCCCAGATGCCGTATGCCGCCAGCGCGAGGGCGACCCCCGTTCGATCGAGCTTCAGAAATGATCCTTGCGTCGGCGTGTCTCGGCAAACACATCGACCAGGGCGGCGCCAGGCCGTTCCACACAGGTCTGCAGTTCCGGGCTGGCTGCGCGCAGGAACGGGTTGGTGGCTTTCTCGATGCCGATGGTGCTTGGCACCGTCGGCTTGCCGGCAGCGCGAAGGGCGGCGATCGCGGCGGCACGCGCCACCAGCGCCGCGTTGCCCGGCTCGACGCTGAGCGCAAAGCGGGCATTCGACTGCGTGTACTCGTGCGCGCAGTACACGGTGGTGGTATCGGGCAGCGCCATCAGCTTGCCGAGGCTCTGCCACATCTGCGCGGGCGTACCCTCGAACAGGCGACCGCAACCGAGGGCAAACAAGGTATCGCCCACGAACACGATGCCGTCATCCGCGAAATGGTAGGCGATGTGTCCGCTGGTGTGTCCGGGCACCTCAAGCACCCGCGCGCGCACGCTGCCGAGCGCCACGGTATCGCCCTCCGCAACACCGCTGTCGATACCGGGTATGCGCGCGGCGTCGTTTGCCGCGCCGACCACGGTGCAGCCCCAGCGCGCCTTCAGTGCCTCGTTGCCGCCCGCGTGATCGAAGTGATGGTGTGTGTTCAGGATGTGCGTCAGCCGCCAGCCCCGCTCGGCGAGCGCCGCATCGATGGCCTCGGCGTCCGGGGTGTCGATCGACGCGGTGGCGCCGGTATCCGGGTCATGGACCAGATAGCCGTAGTTGTCCTGCAGGCAGGGGAACATGTGGACGACCAGCGTCATGGCGTCTCCTAAACGATAATGAATCGGGTTAGATGAATCGGGTTAGATGAATCGGCGGTCAGTTCGGTTCCGGCGGCTCATGGCCTTTCGGCCAGATCGCGGTCACTTGGCCGGGGATCGCACTGCGGACGCGCGGACGTACGCTGGGCGCGAAAGACTCTGCTCAAGCCACGCCGCCACCGCGGGATACGGCGACAGGTCGAGCCCCGCCATGCGACCCCAGGCCAGCACGCAGGCCACGTTCAGGTCGGCCACGGTGAAGCGATCCGGCAGCAGCCACTGCTGCGCCGACAGCGACCCCTGCAGCACGGCCAGCGGGCGCGCAAGCTCGGCCAGATAGCGCTCGGCCTTGGCGTCGCTGCGCTCCGTCCCCATGAAACCAGTGCGATGAAACAAGGCCTGCAGCAGGGTTTTTTCTATTTCCGTCATGACCCAGAAGCTCCACTGGGTTGCCGTCGCGTCCTCGGCCAGGTTTGCGGGCGCAAGCTGGCCGCCGTAGCGCTTGGCCAGATACAGGTTGATGGCCATCGACTCGTAGACCACCAACCCGTTGTCGTCGATGGTAGGCACTCGCCCATTCGGATTGACGGCCTTGAACGCAGCCTCTTTAGCTTCGTCCGCGAACCGTGTTGGAACGTGGGTGTAGGGGACGCCAAGCTCCTCGGCCATCCACAATGCGCGGACGGCGCGGCTTTCGGCCTGGCCATAGATGGTAAGCGCCATGGTTCGATCTCCAGCGGCATCGTACGCGGACGGGTTTCGGCTAGAATGCCACCACCCCCGCGCGGCGACCAGTCATCATGAATCCGGTGCTGAAGGAAATCATCGACATCCTCAATGTCGAGCGCATCGAGCAGAACCTGTATCGCGGTCGCAACCACAATACCGAGCACGTGTTCGGCGGCCAGGTGCTGGCGCAGGCGATCGCGGCTGCCTACCGTACAGTCGACACCGCGCTCGAGCTGCACTCGCTGCACGCGTTTTTCCTGCGCCCAGGCGACTGGCAGGCGCCCATTCTGTATGAGGTCGACCGCATACGTGATGGCCGCAGTTTTGCGACCCGACGCGTGGTCGCCATCCAGCATGGGCGCGCGATATTCAATCTGGCGTCGTCATGGCAGAAGCGTGAAGACGGCGTTGAGCATGCCCTGCCGATGCCCGACGTGCCGCCGCCGGAAGCACTGCGCGGCGAGCGCGAGGTGTACGAGGAGCTGGCGCGGGTGCAGCCGGACGTCAAGCGCTACGCCTTCCGGTTCGACGCCATCGAGAGCAAGCAGGTGGAACGGCTCACGCTCGGCGACGGCAGCCCGCACCCGCCGTACAAGCACACTTGGCTGCGCACGCGCGATCCGCTGCCGGACAATCCGGAAGTGCACCTGGCCGTGCTGGCCTACATGTCCGACCTGGATTTCATGAGTACATCCATGCTGCCGCACGGTCGAGCGCAAATGCGCGATCGCGTGCAGGGCGCAAGCCTGGATCACTCACTCTGGTTCCACCGACCGTTTCGCGCCGATGACTGGCTGCTGTTCGCGAAGGAATCACCCACCGCCAGCGGCGCGCGCGGATTTGTGCGGGGTCAGTTTTTTGATCGGGCCGGTCGCCTGGTGGCGACCGCCGCACAGGAGTGCCTGATCAGGCCGCGCGACCCAGCAGGGTCCACGGCCTGAACGGCGTGAGGCGCAGCCTCAGAGGCCTTCGAGGATCGCTTCGGCCTTGCTCACTTCGAACTTGCCCGGGGCTTCAACATTCAGACGGGTGACTACACCGTCCTCGACCACCATAGCGTAGCGCTGCGAGCGCTTGCCGAGGCCGAAGCCGCTGCCGTCCATCTCAAGGCCCACCGCGCGCGTGAAATCACCGTTGCCGTCGCCGACCATCACCAGCTCTTCCGCGTTCGAGGCCTTGCCCCAGCTGTCCATGACAAACGCGTCGTTCACCGACAGGCAGACGATGCTGTCGACGCCCTTGGCCTTGATCTGATCCGCGTGCACCACGTAACCCGGCAGGTGCGAAATGGAGCAGGTCGGCGTAAACGCACCGGGGACGGCAAACGCCACGACTTTCTTGCCGGCAAACAGATCGCTGGTCTTCACGGCTGCGGGACGGCCGTCCTTCATCACGTGCATGGTGGCTTCGGGAAGCTTGTCGCCTACTTTGATCGTCATGTCGGAACCTCTTTCGGGGGTGAAGGGGAGCGCAGTGTGGTGAAATCGCCCGAGCCGGTCAATCTCGTTCATGGGCGGGCTATACTCAGGAAACCACTTGGAAAAGCGCCGACAGCGCCCGGAAAACGGCGGTTACCGCGACGTCAGGGTGTCTGCCGAGCGTGCGCAGTTCCAGGGGCCCGAGCAACGAGGCCGGTATGAACCCCCTTCTGTCTGCCGCTCTGTTGTCCACCCTGCTGTCAGCCAGCTGGTGCTCAGGCGCGCACGCCGCCGAGGGGCGAACGCCCGTCGATCTGCCGGTCCCGACTGCCTTAAGCCAAACTCTAGGTACCGGCGGTCTGCATTCGCCTGCCGGAATCGCCATCGACGTCAGCGCGGCCGGGCCTGCTGCGTTGGTCCATCAAATTGGCCTGGACAACGCCGCTGCGGATCGCGCTGACGTTCGATCGGACAGCGACCAAGGCGACAAAGGCCCCGACACCGACCGTGCGCCCGTCGACCAACCGATAGCGCCGGGTGCTTACAACCCGCTCTTTGCCGCCGCGCTGGCACAACCGCTCAAGCTGCTGGAATCGACTGTGGCGCCTGGCAGCTTCGCGTCGCTCACCTGGGAAAGTCTCGACACCTCTGCGGCCAGCAATTTGCCCGCGACCGTGCTTGTCGCCCATGGCGCGGCACGCGGGCCAGTCTATTGCCTGACCGCTGCGGTGCACGGCGACGAACTGAACGGCATCGAAACCGTGCGCCGGATCCTGTACACGCTGGATACCGGCCGTTTGCGCGGCACGGTCATCGGGGTACCGATCGTGAACGTGCAGGGCTTCAACCGCGGTTCACGCTATCTGCCGGATCGGCGCGACCTGAACCGATACTTCCCCGGCAACCGGCGCGGCAGCGCGGCAGCGCGGATCGCCCACTCGCTGTTTACCAACGTGATCCGTCACTGCGATGCTCTGGTTGACCTGCACACCGGCTCGT
The DNA here is from genome assembly GCA_964628545.1 of uncultured Pseudomonadales bacterium. Lineage (GTDB taxonomy): Bacteria > Pseudomonadota > Gammaproteobacteria > Pseudomonadales > Azotimanducaceae > UBA7803. The sequence continues at coordinate 4,369 of CAZVMA010000087.1, forward strand.
TCCAGCGCACCAACCTGCCCCAGATCCGCGCCGATCTGGCCGATCCGGGCGCACTGGCCCTGACCGAGGGCTTCGGCAGCGCCGTCGTGCTGCACAACGGCGGTCAGTCCGGCACCTTGCGCGCGGCCGCTACCCGTGCGGGCATCGCAGCCGTCACGCTTGAGGCTGGCGGACCGATGCAGCTGCAGCCCGATGCCGTCGCAGCCAGCGAAGCCGCAATCCGCACGCTGCTGCACACCAAAGGTCTGTACCGCGTCGGTGACCGCACGGCGAGCGCGCCCCCTAGCTACTATCGATCCAGCTGGGTGCGCACCGACCACGGCGGGATTCTGGCCAGTCAGGTGTCACTCGGCGCCAACGTGGCCCCGGGCGACCTGCTCGGTACAGTGGTCGATCCGCTCACCAACGAGCAGACGACCATCCGGGCGCCGCGCGCCGGCCGCGTAATCGGCATGGCGTTCGACCAGTTCGTCCTTCCCGGCTACGCGACGTTCCACCTTGGCGTCGAGGCCTCGGTAGAAGCGTGTATCGAAGGCGATGACGAAGCCGAGGACCCGGATACCGAGGCCGCGGAAACAGAAAATGGGGAGACGGAAGCCGCCGAGACTGACCCGGAAGCCCCGAGCGGCTGACGCGACTGACGCTAGCGCCAGGCGAAGGCCGGCTGTTCGAAATGCGCAACGCGGGTGGGCCGACCGAGCAGGCAAACCTCGCGAAACTGGTAAATCAGGGCGGCTGTGGGCGCAGCGATGTGATCGTCGCCCACCGGCATGCGCAGAATGGGATGACCGCCCGCCGCAGCCGGTTCGAGTCGCGGCGCATCGCCGCGCAGGAATTCGGTTACGGGTATTCGGTGGATCGAGGCCACTTCGTCAGGGTTGGGCGTGAAGCGGGCGCCGGGCCCGGCCCAGACAACAATGGGCGTCATCACGAAGCCGGACCGGGTAACAAAGTCATCCAGGCGACCCAGTACCGAATGCTCGGTAAGCGCCAGCCCGACTTCTTCTTCGAGTTCCCGCAGCGCGGCCGCCACCGGCGTCTCATCCCCATCGATGCGGCCGCCGGGAAATGCCCACTGACCCGGATGATTGCGCAGATGGGCTGCTCGGCGCGTCAATACCAGACATGCGCCGCTCTGCCAGTGATCCGTGCACGGCAGCCCGGGCGGGTCGGCTCCCGGACCCACGTCGGCTACCGTGATGGCGACTGCCGCCCGCCGCCCGGCCGCGGGCGCCGCCGTCTGCACCTCGAACGCGCCAAGCCGCGCCGAGAGCGCGGCCCGCAGAGCTTCGTCACATCGCATCAGTGGTTTCCCAATACCTGCGCCAGCTGTTGCGCGCCGGCGTCGTGTCCCTTGCCAGCCGGCATCTTAGCGCCAGGACGTGATTCCGGTCGTACCGCTCGAACGCAAATTGCGGCACCATGCGGTCGAACGTCGTCACGGGGAAACGCACTCATGCCGAGTTTCCTAGGCATCGGCCCGCAAATTCGCCCGCGCACCCGCCTGCGCGCCGGCTCCAGTATTGGCCTGCGTCTCGGCTGTCTGGCAGCGGCACTGGTAATCGCGACCGCCGCACCCGCGCGCACGTCCGATCGCGAGCAGGCCGACGCCGTGGCCCAGGGGGAATACCTGGTCAACCTGCTCGGGTGTGGGCGCTGCCACACCGAGGGCTACCTGACCGGCACCGAACCCACCGGGCCCGCTCTCGCCGGATCCACCATCGGCATTGCCTGGACCGCGTTCGAGGGCGACGCCGAACGGCCCGGCATTGTCTTCCCGCGCAACCTGACACCGGATCCGGATACCGGGCTCGGGCGCTGGCGCGAGGCCGACATCGTGCGGGCCATGCGCACCGGCATCAGCAAGGATGGGCACCAGAATCTGCCGGTGATGCCCTCAGCCAACTACGCGTCGCTGCGCCTAGACGACCTGCGCGCGATCGCCGCCTACCTGAAGAGCCTGCCGGCGGTGCGTCGAGACATTCCGCAGCGCATCGAACCGGGCAGCTCGGCCACCGAGCGCTATGTCCGCTTCGGGATCTACCAGTTCGACCCGAGCGGGCACCCCGACGGCACAGTCACCGAGCGCCCCGTACCCTGACCTTTAAACGCTGATCACACAGGGCCTGCACATGGATATCGAACTTAGCGCCGACGATCTGGCTTTTCAGGCCGACGTGCGGCAGTTTCTCGCGGACAACCGCTATCAGATGGGCACCGATTACGCGGCGTGGCGCCTCGACTGGTTTCGCAAGGCGGCCGACAAGGGCGGCTGGGACGTGCCGAAGTGGCCCGCGGCATTCGGCGGGCCAGGCTGGAGTCCGACCCAGCATTACCTCTGGGAGCAGGAAACCGCGCGCGCCAATACGCCATTCGATCTACCGTTCGGCGTCGGCATGGTCGCGCCCATCATCATGGCCTACGGCAACGCCGAGCAGCAGGCCCGGTTTCTGCCCGACATTCGCGCGCGCACCGTGAACTGGTGTCAGGGCTATTCCGAGCCCGGCGCGGGCTCGGACCTCGCTGGGCTTAAGACGCGCGCTGTGCTTTCCCCAGACGGCAGCCGTTACATCGTCAATGGCCAGAAAATCTGGACCACCCTCGCCCACATGGCCGACTGGATGTTCTGCCTCACCCGCACCGACGACAGCGGCCGCAAACAGGACGGCATCACCTTCCTGCTGTTGCCGATGAAGCAGCCTGGCATCGAAGTGCGTCCAATCATCACGCTTGGCGGCTCGCACACGGTTAACAGCGTCTTCCTGACGGACGTCGAGGTGCCGGTCGAAGATCGCATCGGTGAGGAAGGCAAGGGCTGGACCTACGCCAAGGGCTTGCTGCAGCACGAACGCACTGGCCTTGCCGGCATCTCGCGCTCGCTGGTGGCTCTGGCGGAACTGAAACGCAACGCCACCAAGGTGCCGCGCGGCAACGGCACGCTGATGGATGACCCCGATTTCCGGGCCAAGCTGGCGCTGCTCGAAATTGATCTGATGGCGACCGAGTTCACGGAACTGCGCAGCCTCGCGGCGGCACAATCCGGGGCAGCACCTGGGCCGGAATCATCGATCCTGAAACTGAAGGGCACCGAGATTCAGCAGCGCATCCAGAAGCTCACCGTGGAAGCGGCCGGCATCTACGCCGCGGCCTGGGGTGGGCCGGGCGTGGGGCCGAAGTTCGCGCGGAGCGGCATGGGGGGCTACCTGTCGAGCCGCGCATACACGATCTACGGCGGTGCCAGCGAAGTGCAGAAAGACGTCATCGCGAAAAACGTGCTTGGCATCAAGAGGTCCGGACAATGAACTTCGAGCTTTCTGCCGAACAGCAGCTGATTCAGGACAGCGTGGCGCGGTTTGTTGCCGACCACTATGCGCTGGATCAGCGCCAAGCGAACGCGACCAGCCGCACCGGGTTCAGCGCCGAACACTGGCAAACCATGGCCGATCTGGGGTGGCTCGCGCTGCCGTTCAGCGCCGACGATGGCGGCTTGGGCGGCAACCAGATCGACACGATGGTGGTGATGGAGCAGTTCGGCAAGGGGCTGGTGCTCGAGCCCTATCTCGCACACGTCGTCATGGGCGGTGGCGCCCTGCGGCGGGCTGGGCCGGAACTGCGCGCCGAGTTTCTGCCGGGGGTGATCGACGGATCGCGGCAGTTGGCCCTCGCCTACGCAGAACTGCAGGCCCGCTTCGATCTTGAGGATGTCGTCACCAGCGCGCGGGCGGACGGCGCCGAATTTGTGCTGAACGGCCAAAAATCCATGGTGCTGCACGGCGGCAGCGCGCATCAGCTGGTCGTAACTGCGCGCACCAGCGGCGGCCAGCGCGACACCTCGGGCATCACGCTGTTCCTGATCGACGCGGACACCCCCGGGCTCAGCCGGGACGCCTTTCCCACGGTCGACGGATTGCGGGCGGCCGAGCTCAAGCTCACCGACGTGCGCGTGCCGGCTTCGCGCGTGATCGGCCAAGTAGACGCCGGTTATCCAATCCTGCACGCGGTTGCCATCGACGCCATGCTGGCCCTGGCGGCGGAAGCGGTTGGCGCCATGGAGGTGCTGTACAAAGACACGGTCGCCTACACTCAGACCCGTGAACAATTCGATCACCCGCTGTCCGACTTTCAGGTGCTGCAGCACCGCATGGTCGACATGTTCATGGAATACGAGCAGTGCAAGTCGCTGCTGTACCGGGCCACCCTGGAGGTGGCGCAAGGCCACAGCGAAACGGCTGAACGCACGGTGCACGCGCTGAAGCATCTGGTGGGTCGCACCGGCATCTTCATCGGCGAAAACGCCGTCCAGCTGCATGGCGGCATGGGCATGACGGAAGATCTGCGCGTGGGCCACTACTTCAAGCGTCTGCTGGTCATCGACTCGCAGTTCGGCAACGCCGATTATCACCTCCAGCGGTTCGCGGCTGCGGCATGACTCTCGCTTCGTCCATAGGCGCGCGGACGGCGGGTCGGTC
>CAZVMA010000088.1:0-8764 GCA_964628545.1 uncultured Pseudomonadales bacterium
GCGAGACACTGCCCGATTGTCTCGAAATCACCGCGTGGACAGCCCTGGACGGTACCGAGGGGCTCGGCCCGGCAGGGTCCATCGACGAGATCATGGGATTGCGGCATCGGGAGTATCCGATCCAGGGCGTGCAGTTCCACCCGGAATCGATCATGACCCAGTGCGGCCACGACCTGCTGCGCAACTTCCTGGAGGACCGCGATGACGGCACTGCGCGACGCACTGGCACGACTGGCTGACGGCCAGGACCTCACCCGCCCAGAGGCCCGGGCCGTATTTGATCAGGTGATGTCTGGCGCCGCGACGCCGGCGCAGCTGGGCGGTCTGCTGATGGCCTTGCGGGTGAAGGGTGAAACTGCCGACGAAGTGGCCGGGGCAGCGGAGGCGATGCGCGCCGTGTCCACCCGGGTTCAGGTGGAGGTTCCCTATCTGGTTGACACCTGCGGTACGGGTGGCAGCGGCGACGCCAAGCTGTTCAACGTCTCCACCGCTGCCGCGTTCGTCGCGGCCGCCGCGGGGGCGCGCGTCGCGAAACACGGCAACCGCAAAATGAGCAGCGCGAGCGGTAGCGCCGACGTGCTGGAAGCCGCGGGCGTGAATCTGCGCCTGTCACCCGCACAGGTCGCGCGCTGTATCAGCGAGATCGGCGTTGGTTTTCTGTTCGCGCAGGCCCACCACAGCGCCATGCGTCACGCCGCGCCCGTGCGCCAGGAGTTGGGTGTGCGCACGGTCATGAACGTGCTGGGCCCGCTCACCAATCCAGCGGGCGCCCGGCGCCAGGTACTGGGCGTGTTCAGCCCGCTGTGGCAGCGCCGCATTGCGGAGGTGCAGGCCCTGCTCGGCGCCGAACACGTGCTGGTGGTACACGCGAGCGGACTGGACGAGATCACACTGGACGGCCCTTCCCGCATTGTCGAGCTGCGCCGCGGCACGATCAGCGAGTACGAGATTCGGCCGGAGGATTTCGGCCTCAAGACTCGCGGGGTGAACGCGCTGCGTGCCGAATCGCCGAGCGCAAGCCTGGCGCTGTTACGACAGTCCCTGCGTGAACCCGATTCGGACGCGGCCGAGCTGGTAGCGCTGAACGCGGGCGCAGCGATTTATGCATCCGGGGTTGCCATGTCACTTCGCGACGGCGTCACGATGGCGCAGGACGCCATCGCGGCTGGCCTCGCCAACGAGCGCTTCGAAGAGCTGGTGCGGGTCACCAGCCTGATGGGGGAGGCATGACCGGCACCATCCTGGACCGCATCGTGGCGCGGAAACACGCGGAGGTTGCGGCCCGATCGGCCACGACGCCCCTGAACGCAGTGGCCGAAGCGGCTCGATATGCCGCACCCGTGCGCGGTTTCGCGGCCGCACTTCGCGCTCGGGTGGCCGTCGGCGAGCCGGCGGTAATCGCCGAAATCAAGAAGGCATCACCCAGCAAGGGGGTCATCCGGGCTGATTTTCGGCCCGCAGAGATCGCTGTCAGCTATGCGCAACACGGCGCGACCTGCCTGTCGGTGCTCACGGACGTCGATTTCTTCCAGGGCTCGGATGCCTACCTGCAGGCCGCGCGCGCCGCGGTGTCGCTGCCGGTGCTGCGCAAGGATTTTGTGATCGACCCGTGGCAGGTGCACGAAACACGGGCGCTCGGCGCCGACTGCATGTTGTTGATCGTGGCGGCGCTGAACCAAGGACAGCTCGCCGAGCTGCATGCGCTGGGACGCGAGGTCGGGCTTGATGTCCTGGTGGAAGTGCATGACGCCGACGAGCTCAAGCGTGCCCTTGCGCTGGCGCCAGGCATGATCGGCATCAACAATCGCAACCTCAAGACGTTTGAGACCAAGCTGTCGACCACCTGGGATCTGCTCGACCGCATTCCCGGTGACACGCTGGTGGTCACCGAGAGCGGCATCCACACGACCGCCGAAGTGGCCGAAATGCGCGCTCGCGACGTGCACGCATTTCTGGTGGGCGAGGCGTTCATGCGCGCGCCAGATCCGGGTGTGGAGCTGGCGCGGCTGTTTCTGGATCAGCGGGTGCCGTAGACCACCATGGTCTTGCCCTTGACCGACACGAGGCCTTGATCGACCAGACTCTTCAGCACGCGGCCCACCATTTCGCGCGAGCAGCCGACGATGCGGCCAATCTCCTGGCGGGTGATCTTGATCTGCATGCCGTCGGGGTGGGTCATGGCGTCCGGCTGCCGGGTCAGATCCAGCAGGGTGCGCGCGACGCGACCGGTAACGTCCAGAAATGCCAGGTCGCTGACCTTCTGCGTGGTTCGGTTCAGACGGTCGGCCATCTGGCGGCCCAGGACGTACAGCAACTGCGTGTTGGCCTCGGCCAATTCCTTGAAGCGGGTGTAGGAGAGTTCGGCCACCTCGCATTCGGTCTTGGCCTTGACCCAGGCGGAGCGCGGCTTTTCCTCGGCAAACAACGCCATCTCGCCGAAGAAATCGCCACGGTTGAGGTAGGCGACGATGATTTCGCGGCCGGCGTCATCTTCCACCAGCACCGTGACCGTGCCCTTCAGGATCAGGAACATGGAGTCTGATTTCTCGCCCGCGTAGATCAGTGTGCTGCGGGCGGGGTAGCGACGCCGGTGCGCGGCTGCCAGAAACGCGTCGAGGTGTGCCTGCGCCTCCGCAGATACAGGCTGGAATCCACGCGCCACCATGGGGCGACCGGCTGGCCGGGGCGCTGCCGCCTTGGGCGCCAGCGCGGGCTTGGTGTTCGAGATGATCTTGCTCAAGGGCCTCCGCTCCATCATGACCGGTTTCGGCGATAAGATGCGTACTGCCCTACTGATCCGCAAGTCGGGCACACGCAAAATGTGCGGCCAGTATCACACGCCGCAAGGGCGGGCGTCGCACGCATACTGCGGCAAGAGTCTCAATACGGTTGGATGACGAGCATGCACGCGAAGATCGAATGGGTCGACAACGTCCACTTCAAGGCGGTTGCCGACACGGGTTGCGAGGTGCTGATGGATGGCCCGCCCGACGCCGGCGGCCAGGGCCGCGGTGCCCGACCCATGGAACTGGTGCTGATGGGGCTGGGCGGCTGCACGTCGTACGACGTCGTTTCGATTCTGCGTAAGTCGCGTCAGGACGTCACAGGCTGCACCACGGAAATCGAAGCCGAACGAGCCGAGAACGAACCCAAGGTCTTCACGCGCATTCACATCCATTTTCGCGTGACCGGTCGCGGGCTTGACCACGCGCGCGTCGCGCGCGCCGTGGCCTTGTCTGCAGAAAAATACTGCTCTGCCTCGATCATGCTGGAGCGGGGCGGCGTGGCGATGTCGCACGATTTTGCCATTGTCGAAGCGGATGCACAGGCCGTTGGGTCAGAAGCATGAGCACGTCAGAATCAGTCCCTCGCCGCCCGCCCGCGCATGCGGGTTTGCGTCACGTGGCGCTGTTCAGCGCCGACTTGGCCAGCAGCCTAGGCTTCTACCGTGACCTTCTCGGTATGACGGTGGAATGGAATCCTGACCCGGACAACTGGTATCTGACCTCCGGCAACGACAATCTCGCCTTGCACCGCGGCGAGCCGCCGGAGGGACGTCAGCGCCTCGACCATATCGGCTTCATCATCGACCGCATGGATGACGTCGACACCTGGCACGACTTTCTGGTCGCGCATCAGGTGCACATCCTGCAGGCGCCGAAGACGCATCGGGACGGAGCACGCTCGTTCTACTGCGCGGACCCGGACGGCACCACGGTGCAGATGATTTATCACCCGCCCATCTCGGCGGGCGCGAGACCGCGCTAGATGCGATAGGTGGTTGCGGTCATCACCCGCGACAGCAACCGCATCGCCGAGCGCACAGGCGCCGGGAACGCCACGCCGCCGTTGGCAAGTGCGGTTTCGCCGTGGCGCGCTTCGTCTGCGCGCATGTGCGCAAGAATCTCGCGACTGCGCGCGTCGTTGCTTGGCAGCGCCTCTAGATGCTCGTCGATGTGACGGCAGACCTGATCTTCGGTGGCCTCGACAAACCCCAGACTCACCCGATCGCCAAGCAAGGCGGTCGCCGCGCCAAGCGCGAAGGAAGCCGCGTAAAAGGCGGGGTTGAGCAGACTGGGGCGACTATCAAGCTCACCGAGACGCGCCTCGCACCAGGCCAGGTGATCCGCCTCTTCACGCGCTGCCGAGCGCAGGGCCGCCCGCGTGCGCGCATCCCGCGCCAGCAGGGCTTGTCCTTCGTAAAGCGCCTGCGCGCAGACTTCCCCGGTGTGGTTGATGCGCATCAGCCCCGCCGCATGGGCCGCAGCAGCTGAATCCAGAGCCGGGGCTTCCGACACGTCCGCCGTCCACTCCGACCCGTGCACATCCGCCGGGTTCTGACGCACCGACCCGTGCACGCCGGTCAAGGTGCGCAGCGCGCGGTCGATCTGACCCACAAGCTCATCGACCGGGCTCACGGGCAAGCGACCTGCGGCTTCAACGCTTCACCCGAAGCTGCGCCAGATAGTCGCGTTTACCCAGCGGCACGCCCTTCATGCGCAGCAGGTCATACGCGGTCGTCGCATGAAAATGGAGGTTCGGCAGCGAGAAGGAGAGCACGAAGTGCTCGGCAATGAACGGAATACGGTTGTCGCCAAGTCGGAACTCTACGTCGCGACCGGTCAGCGCATTCACCGTTTCAGGGGTGTAGGCCGACAGGCCCGCCTGGGCCTCCGCGATCAGACCCTGAAGTCCAGCGTAATCCAGCTCCGGCACGTTGGGCGGCCCAAACACCCCCGCTTCGATGCCGCGCAGGGCGCCGAGCGAGTGATGCGCGACAGCGGCGATCTGGAATCGCAGCGGATACATGTCGGGCGCCAGACGGGCGGCCACAAGATCGCCGGTATCAATGCCGACTGCGGCGCAGTGGGTGCGCCCTTTTTGGAGGAAGCCCGCGACCCCGGCCAGCACCTGCCGAAACGCGACCACACTGACGTCATGCAGCGATATGGACATGTTCACGCCTCACTTGTCGTCGCCTGCCGTTGCCTCGCCAGCAGCGGCTTCTCCTGCCGGCGCGGCCGGCGCGCGCAGCTGAACGCCCTGAGCGGCCAGCTGCTCCCGAATCTTCACCGCGTTTTCGTTGCCTGCCTCCGCCAAGGCGGCCAGATCGCCCGCGATGCCGTCAAACTGCGTGCGCAGCTGCTGCGCGCTCTCAAGCTGCGGTGTCTGCTGCGTGAACTGCGCCTCCAGCTGCTCGCTTTCGGTGCGCAGCTGCACGTGCGTGAAGGAGAGCTGCGAGACGTAGGTTCCGGACAACAACAACAGCACGACAAACGTGCCTACCGACATGCCTGCTTTTGATGACGCGCTCTCAGGCTGGCTCATGGCGCGACTCCTGTCCCTTGGGCATCTTTAGCGGTGTCTGCTGCAGACGCTGCCGGCGCCTGCACTTCGAACGTCACGCCGTGCCGAGCGAGTACGTCACGGATGCTCTGGTCTCCCGTGTTTGCTGCGACCGTCGCGACTGACTGGATGAACTGCGAGCTGAAACTGCTGATCCTGACCGTTTCGTTGATGAAGCTTTGACGCTGCGTGACCTCCGCCAACCGGGCGCGATTGTCGCCGGCCCGGGCGATGTTGAGACCCAGCAGCACCATCGCAGCAATCACGAAGACCAGCAGCACCCCAACTTTCCAATCTTGTTCCATTGACGCCTCTCCTTCGGGCTCGAACCTGAGCATTGTCGGCCATCCATGACGGACTCGCCAGCCGCCGCAAAGCAGCCAGACAGGCCTTGCAGCGGGTCATGACAGATGCTCCAGCTCCGCGAGGGGCCGGACGTCGAACCCGCGCGAGGCCAGGATGAAGGCCGCGAGCCAGCGTTCAGCCCGGGTGCCCCCGGTGACGCAGTAGGCTGCATCGTGCTGAAGCGGCAGGTCCGGATGCCGCAGCCCGGACACCGGCACCGAGAGGGTGATGCTGGTAGCAGCCAATGCGTCGATGCGCCCCAAATGCTGCGAATCTGCCCGCAAACTCCCCGGCGAGCCCGCGTCGGGCACGATTCGTATGCGTCGGCGCGCCCCAACGCAGACGAGTGGCACGATGGCCGCGTGGAGCAGCCAGCGCTCGAAACGCGCCGCTGACAGCCGCCCGATACAGCTTGCCTCTGCCAACGTGACCGAGGCCGAGCGTAACCGACCGCTGATCAGGGCCTCTTCGCCAAACAACTCGCCCGGACTCAGTTCCGCCAATTCGTGATCGCCCACGTGCACCCGCGCCCGACCGCTTTGCAGCACGAAGCAGTCCGAGCCCGGCGTGCCGGCCTCGATGACGATCGCGTTCTCGGGCAGATACTCGGACCGGAGGCCCTGCAGCAGTTGCTGCCAGTGCAGCGGCCGCAGCGATCGCAACAGCGGGCTGGCCAGAAATCGCACCTGCCAGCCCGATGCGGGCTGCAGTTCGGGCACAGGCAGACTTGAGAAACCAATGAACATCTTGAGCTTCCATTGACGGAGCCCACAGTCTTCGCTGGATCCCGCTGCCCGGTGATCAGAGCACGGCGCCGTCGCGCGTAGGCCATCAGCGTCGGCCCGCGTGCGTCATGCTCGCGCGGCCAGCGCGGCGGGAGTCCCGGGTTCAGCTGGTACCGATGCGGGCAATCGCGCGATGGCCGATATCACGCCGGAAAAAACAGCCCTGCCAGTCGATACCGGCGATGCCGGCATACGCACGCGCCTGCGCGGCGCGCGGGTCCGCACCCAATCCGACGACGCACAAGACGCGCCCGCCGTTAGTCACCACGTCCGCCCCCTCCAGCCGCGTGCCGGCGTGAAATACGCGCAAATCATCCGCGGCCGGGCGATCGAGCCCGCGGATAACATCGCCCTTACGGTAGCTGTCAGGGTAGCCACCGGCCGCCAGCACCACACCCAGCGCGACGCGTGGATCCCAATCGAGCGCGAGTTCATCAAGGGTGCCGTCGAGAGCGGACCGGAGCGCGGCGACGAGATCGGAGCGCAGGCGCATCATCACCGGCTGGGCTTCCGGGTCGCCGAACCGGCAGTTGAATTCGATGACCCGCGGCGCGCCATCAGGCGCGATCATGAGGCCGGCATACAGGAATCCGACGTAGGGATGCCCGTCGGCCGCCATGCCGGCCAACGTCGGCTCGATCACCTCACGCATCACCCGGGCGTGTACCTCAGGCGTCACCACCGGCGCGGGCGAGTAGGCACCCATGCCACCCGTATTCGGGCCGCGATCGCCATCGTCGCGCGTCTTGTGATCCTGCGAGCTGGCAAACGGCACCGCGGTGCGTCCGTCACACAGGCAGATAAAGCTCGCCTCCTCGCCGACGAGAAAATCCTCGATCACCACCTTGTGGCCAGCGCTGCCAAAGGCGTTGCCCGCAAGCATGTCACGCACGGCTGCGAGCGCCTCGTGCTCGGTCTGCGCAACCACCACGCCCTTCCCTGCCGCCAGACCGTCGGCTTTTACGACAATGGGGGCGCCTCGAGAGCGGATCCAGGACTCGGCCTCCGACAGGTCAGTGAACGTGGCATAGGCGGCAGTCGGAATGCCGTGGCGCGCCAGGAAATCTTTGGTGAAGGCCTTGGAACCTTCGAGCTGAGCCGCTGCGCGGCTGGGGCCGAAACAGGGCAAACCCTCGCGATCGAAGAGATCGCGAATGCCGGCGACCAGCGGCGCCTCCGGACCGACGATGGTCAACGCCACGCCCTCGCGTCGGGCCAGCGCGACAAGACCGTCCAGATCATCCGCCGCCACCTCGACGTTGCGGCATTTCGATTCCCGCGCGGTGCCGGCATTACCGGGCGCCACGAGAACTTCGGTCACGCCGGCGCTCTGCGCGGCCTTCCATGCGAGCGCGTGCTCGCGGCCACCACTGCCGATGATCAGGATCTTCACGTTGATGCCTCCATGCGCCCGCGTCGGCGCTAAGTCAGTGCCGAGTCAGTGCCGAGTGAGTGCCGAGTCAGTGCCGAAAATGACGCACGCCGGTGAATACCATGGCCAGACCGTGCTCGTCAGCAGCCGCGATCACCTCATCGTCACGCATCGAGCCTCCGGGCTGAATCACGGCAGCGATGCCGGCTGCGGCCGCGGCGTCGATGCCGTCCCGGAACGGAAAGAACGCGTCCGAGGCCATCACCGCGCCCTCGACGGGAATGCCCGCTTCTTCCGCCTTCAGGCCGGCAATCTTCGCGCTGACCACGCGGCTCATCTGGCCCGCACCCACCCCGACCGTGCGCTGGTCACGCGCGTAGACGATGGCGTTCGACTTCACGAACCAGGCCACCTTCCACGCGAACAACAGGTCCGCCATCTCGCGCTCCGAAGGTGCGCGCCGAGAGACCACCCGCAACGCACCGGTGTCGAGGCAAAGTTCATCCGGGGACTGCACCAGCAAGCCGCCACCCACGCGTTTGTATTCCAGGCCACGCGTAACCTGGACCAGCGGGCCCGTGCTCAACAGGCGCACGTTCTTTTTGCGTCGGGCCACTTCGATCGCCGCCGGCGTCACCTCGGGCGCAATGACGACCTCGACGAACTGCTGTTCCAGGATCGCCTCAAGCACTTCACCATCGAGAGTGCGATTGAACGCAATGATGCCGCCGTAAGCCGAGGTCGGATCGGTTGCAAAAGCCTGCTGATAGGCGGTCTGAAGGTCGTCGGCCTGCGCGACACCGCAGGGGTTGGCGTGCTTCACGATCACGCAGGCCGGCTGGTCGAACACCTTGACGCACTCGAGCGCCGCATCGGTGTCGGCAATGTTATTGAATGAGAGCTCCTTGCCCTGATG
>CAZVMA010000089.1:0-7333 GCA_964628545.1 uncultured Pseudomonadales bacterium
AGTTCTCCCGGCCGGAAATGGCCGTCCCACTCGATGGGAAACTGGGTGCGCCAGTATTCGTGGGCGAGATCGCCGCTGACGATCAGCGTCGGACAGCGGACGTTCCGCCAGAACGGCTCGGTGTCGGCGCGTCTGGTGCGGGCCGTGAAGATCATGCTGACTCGAGGATCGAACGCCCACACCAGACCGCCGTCGGGTAGGCGCCGGGTGGCCGCAGCGGCCAGCCGGTCAGCCTCGGCGGCATCCAGCCCCCGGTTATTGGCTCGTAGGCGCGCAGCCGCGAAGGCCACATCGGGCAGGAGCCGCGGCGTCGTCGGTGCACCCAGCGTCTGCATCAGATGCTGGCCATAGCCGCGCAGCCAGCCATCGGCGCTGGCGTCGTCCGGACGATCGGGTGGCCCGAGGCCTTCAACCACGATGGCGCTGCGCACCCGTTCCGGGAACACGGCGGCGAGTCGAACCAGCAGCTGGCCGCCCAGACTGTGTCCGAACACGTGTGCGGACGGCGCGTTGCACGCGTCCAGCACCCGGTTCAGATCGAACAGGTAGTGCTCCATGGTGTAGCAGCCGGGCTGGTCACTGGCGCCGTGACCGCGCAGATCCGGCAGGATCACTCGATAGCGGGACGCCAGCGGCTCGGCGATCGGCAGCAGGGCGGCGCCGACGTCGCGCATGCCGTGCAGCATCAGCAGCGGCGGCGCGTCAGGGTCGCCGAGTTCGAGCACAGCGAGGCGAACGCCGTTGGCGTCCACCCAGTGCCGGTCGGGCGCCATCAGTCGGCGCTGACGCGCCGGAAATTCGGTGGCCGCCGCTCGAGGAAGGAATGCACGCCTTCCCGGAAGTCTTCGCGCTTCAGGCTCTCGTCCATCCAGCTGTTACTTTCGCGCAGCGCATCGCCAAGGCCCACGTGCAGATGCCGGTAGACCTGGGCTTTCATGACGCGCAGCGAAGTGGGCGACACGTGCGTGGCGAGGTCGCGGATGTAGGCGACCGCGGTGTCCCGCGCGGTGCCCGTGTCGCACAGCCGTTCGGCGAGGCCGATGCGGTCAGCCTCGAGGCCATCGAACTTGCGCGCGCTCCAGAGCAGGTCGAGGGCCTTGCCGGCACCGATCAGCCGCGGCAGCAGCCAGCTGGCGCCGTGCTCGGCGATCAGGCCGCGCTCGGCGAAGGCGGTGGTGAATTTGGCCTGCTTTTCCACGAATCGCAGGTCTGCGAGCAGCGCGAACACGAAGCCGAGTCCGGCGCAGGCGCCGTTGACCGCAGCGATGACGGGCTTGCGCAGTGAAATCAGGTAGGTGAACGCCTGCCCGAACTGATCTTCGAGGCCGTGGCTGCCGAAGTTGGGATCACCCGGCTCGGCCGCGAAGATACTCAGATCCTCGCGCGCGCCGGACCCGGCCGCCATGCCGCTCAGCGCGCCCATGTCCATCCCGGCGCAGAAGCCGCGGCCGGCACCGGTCAGCACGATACCGACCACCGCCGGGTCCTGCTCCGCCGCCGCGAATGCATGCCGGATTTCGGCGAGCATGCGGTTGGTGAACGCGTTCAGGCGGTCGGGTCGGTTCATGGTGATGATGGCGACCGGATCCTGAACCTCGTAACTGATCTCGCGATAATCGGCGGCTGTGGCTGCGCTCATGGACTCCCCCTTCGTTGGCTGGCCGGTGCATTCCCGCGGGGACCCTGCCGAGGCTTCCCGCGCGTGCTTCCCGCGTGTACTTCCCACGGTAAGACTGTAACGCAACGTGCCTCGATCGCGGGAGCCCTTGCGCCCTGCGTCTGCGCTAAACTCGCCGCAACGCCGGTTTGACGCGGCGCGGGCGCGTGCAGAAGATACCTTTGAGTCGCTATCAGGTTGGTTTTGTTGCCTTTTGTCTCGTGCTGCTGTGCGCGGGCGGGGCGCTGGCTTTTTGGGTTGGTCCGGTGGCCACCGGCATTGCCTTTGACGGCGATCGACGCGACGCGCCTTACTACCTGCTGCAGTTCGTGCAGCGAGTCGAACCGGACGACCGGGCCCAGACGCCGGCACAGGAAGCGTTTCGGAACGACGTCGCCGCCTACGCGGCGGTCGACGGCGGCAGCCTGGTCTGGTCGGCGGCCACGCTGCATCGTCACGAAGCGCGTGCGCGCCATGGCTCGGCGCGACATGCTTTCGCCGCGCTGGATGTATTGGCCTTCGAGCGTGGTGCCGGTGTGGTGCAGATGCTCACCAACACCGACTATCGCGCTCTGCGCTCGGACGTCGGCGATTCAGTGCTGCTGGCCGGCGTCGCGATGCCGCCTCGCTCGTTCGATGCCCGGGCCGTATCGGTGCTGATACTGTACGAATGGCTGGTCGAAGACGCGGAGCTTCTTGAATCTCAGTCACCAGACGCCGCAGGCGACCATCTGCGCGGGTGGTTCGCGGCTCTTGGGGCGCATGGCGGGTCGGTGGTCTGGGGGGGCGATTTGGCGTGGTTCCAGACGCCGCAGGCGTGGAACCGGTTCGCCGTGCTGCAGTTTGCCGATACGCGATCGGTGTCTGGCTGGCTGCGCGATCCGGTCACGCGCGCGGGTCGCGCGCGCGCCAGTCGGGATCTCGGCGATCTCCTGACGCTGGTCATCGTCCCGGATGAGGCTGGGTCTGAACAAACCGGTTCTAGTGCTCAGCCGCCCTCATAACGGCCGCCTTCATAACGAAAGAAACGCACGGTTCGGAACTCGTCGAATTCGCCCAGATTAGGCAGGGTCAGCGCCTCATCCGTGCCGAACAGTCGGTAGGCCGGATCGGGCAGCTCGCGGATGCGCGAGTCCGCAACCAGGGTAGTGGCCGCGAGACCGGCGGCCTGGCGCAGCAGGGGCAGGTTGCTGCGGTCATACAGCACGTCGGCCATCAGCAGCAAATCTTGCTTGGCTGGCACCTGTTCGAGGCTTGCGACCAGATCCACCCTGACCCCGTTCAGGCGCGCGTTGACTGCGGTGGCGGCCAGCGCGTCGGCGTCGTTGTCACACGCGATGACTCTGGCAGCGCCGGCCCGGGCCGCCGCGATAGCGACTACGCCGGACCCAGGCCCCAGATCGACCACACTGCGCCCTCGAACCTGATCAGGATGCGCCAGCAGCCAGCGCGCCAGCGCCAGCCCGCTGCCCCAGCAGAATGCCCAATAGGCCGGTGTTGCAATCACGGCGCGCATCACCGTTTCGGGTAGCGGGCCGGTCGGATAATCGGCGTTGATCAGCGCGAGCCGCAGGCTTGGGCAGCCGGGCAGCGGTTGTATCTCCAGCCGGGCGTCGGGAATGGTGCGCTGCAGACGTACCTGCAGTGCCATCAATTCTGTTTGCAGCGCGACCGGTACCTGCGCGTCCGAGGGTAGTCTCGACATCGACACAGCCTTTTGTTTTCATCTGCGGCTGACACAAATTCATTATCTCATCGTCGGGCGCCTCGCAGTTGTGCGGCGCGCACGGCCACGACCTGATGAGCGCAAGCGGGGGAAGCAGCAATGCCCATGATCCTGAACGAAGAGCAGACCATGCTGAAGGACAGCGCGCGTGAGTTCTGCACGAACAACGCGCCCATCGGCCAGTTGCGCAAACTGCGCGACAGCAACAACGCCGATGCGTTCGACCGCGGCACCTGGAAGGGCATGGTTGATCTCGGTTGGGCGGGCATTCCGTTTCCGGAAGAGTTCGGCGGCTTGGCCTTCGGCTACAAAGGGCTTGGCGTGGTGACCGAGGAAACCGGACGCACACTTACGGCCAGCCCACTGTTCGCAACCGTCTGGCTTTGCGGCACGCTGATTAACTTGGGCGGCAATGCGGAACAGAAGGGCACGCTGTTGCCCGCAATCGCCTCCGGCGAGCGTTGGCGCTGGAAGAGTCGCACCGCCATAGCCCCTACGGCGCCGCCACCACGGCGGCGGCATCCGGTAACGGCTACGTGATCAACGGTAACAAGACCTTCGTGCTCGACGGCAACTCGGCGGACCAGTTCATCGTGGTTGCGCGCTCATCGGGCAAGCCCGGCGATCGCGATGGCCTGTCGCTGTTCTTGGTCGATCGCAGTGCATCGGGCGTGTCCATCAACCGCACGCGCATGACCGACTCGCGCAACACGGCGAACGTGAGCTTCAGCAACGTGCAGGTGCCGGCCAGCGCACTGATTGGTGGGGTGGGTCGCGCCGCCGATATTCTGGACCCGGCGCTCGACGTGGCCCGCATCGGGCTTACCGCCGAGATGTTGGGCGGGCTGCAGGAGTGTTTCGAGCGCACGGTCCAGTACCTGAAGGACCGAGAGCAGTTTGGCGTGAAGATCGGCACCTTTCAGGCGCTGAAGCACCGCGCCGCCGACATGTTCTGTGAGGTCGAACTGGCCAAGTCGTGCGTGCTGGAGGCCCTGACGGCGCTGGATGAAGGCCGCGACGCAAAAGAGGTGGCCAAGCTCGCGAGCCTTGCCAAAGCCAAGGTCGGCGATACCTATCACCGCGTGTCGCGCGAGGGCATTCAGATGCACGGCGGCATCGGCATGACCGACGAGTTCGATATCGGCTTCTTCATCAAGCGCGCGGCCGTTGCCGAGCAGACGCTGGGCGACGCCAACTACCACCGCAACCGCTACGGGGATCTCGAAGGCTACTGATTCGCCTTGCGTCGGATGCCGATCACGCGCCCCACTTGCGGGGCGCGTCCAAGGCCTTGATGGGCGGCCATCAAGGCGTCGAGACGATCCTGCACCTCGGGCGGGAAGGGGGCGGTGCGGCGCGTACCCATATCCACATGCAGGGCCAGCTGTTCCGAGGTAGCGGCCAGATAGCCCTCGGCGCCGTGATACATTGATTCGAAGAAATGCAGCCGTTTGCTGTCCCAGTCCAGTAGCTGGAATGTGACCCGAATCGGGTCGCCGCGCATGAGCTCCTGCACATAGTTCACATGCACCTCGGCGGTGAAACAGGAACCGCCGCCGGTGCGCACGTATTCGGCGCCGATGCCGAGCAGGTCGTATACATGATCCAGCGCGCGGTCGAATGCGACGTTGTAGAAGGCCATGTTCATATGGCCGTTGTAGTCGATCCAGGCGGCCTCCACGCGTTGCGTGGGGCAAGTGATCAGGGCATCGGACATGACGGCTCTCCGGAAGTGTTCGCGATCTTACCTTGACCCCCGCGCCCTGGGCACTGATGATCCGGGCATCAGGGGAGTGCACGACATGCAGTTGAAGTCACCGCCACTCACATTCGGGCGCAAGCTGGCCTACGGGGTTGGGCAGGTCGCGGAGGGGCTAAAGGGCGGCGCGTTCGGCGCGTTTCTGTTCTTCTACTACGTGCAGGTGCTCGGGTTGTCGGGCTCTTACGCGGGCTTGGCGGTGGGCATTGCGCTGATGATCGATGCCATCACCGACCCGATGGCGGGCTCGATATCGGACAACTGGCGCTCGCGGCTCGGCCGTCGACACCCGTTCATCTACGCGTCCATCGTGCCGATGGCGATCTGTTTTTATCTGTTGTTCTCGCCCCCCGAACTCGATCAATTCGGGCTGTTCTTGTGGTTGCTCACCTTCGCCGTGCTCACGCGTGTGGCAATGACGCTCTATCACGTCCCCTACACTGCGCTGGGGGCGGAGCTGACCAGCGACTTTGCCGAACGCACCACGGTGGTCGCGTACCGCCAGTTTTTCGCCACCTTCGGGGGGCTGGCCGCCTATGCCGTGGGGTTTGGTATCTTTTTTCGCGCAACGCCGGAGTTCGCGCACGGACAGTTTCGCACCGATTCCTATAGTCCCTTTGCGATCACCCTGGCGCTGCTGATGGTGGTGTCCGTCCTCGCCTCGGCGCGCGGCACTCAGGTGTTCATCCCGCATCTGCCGCAGCCTTCCGGTCCGGTTCAATCGGTGACGGCCTGGGGTGCGCTGGTGCGCATGATGGTCGAGTTGGGTGAAGCGCTGCGCAATCGCTCGTTCGCCTGGCTCTTTGTCGGCGTCCTTGTGGTGTTCACCATGGTCGGCGTGGATGGCGCGCTCAACCTGCACATGAACACCTATTTCTGGGAGTTGGGCAGCGGCGACAATTTTTTCTACTTCGCGGCTTCCCCGTTCGGCGTGATGTTTGGCGCCCTGTTCGCGCGTCGGCTGAACGAGTGGTTCGATAAAAAGCCGTCCATCGTGGTCGGTACCGCCTGGTGGGCGCTGTGCCAGATCATTCCGGTGCTGCTGCGCATGGCCGGCTGGTTTCCCGAGAACGGCACGCCTGAGCTGCTCTGGACGCTGGTCGCCATCAAGTTCGTGCAAGGCGCAGGTGTCGTGCAGGCCTTGATCACGTTCAGCTCGATGGTCGCCGACATCGTCGACGAGCACGAGCTGAAAACCGGCAAACGGCAGGAGGGTGTCTTCTTCGCCTCGGTGTCGTTTTCCGGCAAGTTCACCACCGGCATTGGCAGTGTAGTGGCCGGCTTTACGCTGGATCTCATCAATTGGCCACGCGGCGCCGCCATTCAGACCGCAGCCGATGTGCCGCCGGAAACGCTGATGTGGTTGGGCTTGCTGTATGGCCCGATCGTGAGCGGTTTTGCCGTGGTCAGCGTTTGGTGCTACTCGCGGCACAACCTGAATCGTGCGCGCCACGCCGAGATCGTGGCCGAGCTCGAAGCCCGTCGCCGGGCGCAGGGTGCTGCCGCCTGATCACAAGGCGCTGAACAGCTGCCGAGCAGATTGACCGGGCGTGGCATCTGCTGATCATCAAGTTGCGCAGCTGCCCGGCTGTGCCCGCACCCAATCGCTGATCAGCTTGACCCCCTCGGCGTGGATCAGGCTGCGCCCTGTTTCTGGCATGCGGGCGGCGGGATCTTGAGTGGTCATCCGAAATACCAGAATGGATGCTTCGGGCTGGCCGGGGACAATGCCATAGCCGTGTCCCCCTGAGCCGCGGCCGGCGGCGATGGGCGGCTTGCAGACACCCAGATGGCGCACATCGGTGTTCTGCGCGTCGAGCCACATGCCGGAGGTTCGCGCCGCACCCGTTCGGCTGTGGCAGTGGCCGCAGTTGATGTCCAGATAGGCGCGCGCTCGCGCGGACAGTGTCGCCGCGGAATCTTGCCAATCGGCATTTGCAGGCAGGCCTTGAAAGCCGCTGGCCCCCTCGTTGGGCAACCCATCGAGCCACCCCGAGGCGTACCAGTGCCGCAGCTGATTGTGCGTCTCGGGCGGTAATGCGCGGCGGTTCAGATGGCGGGCAGCGAGCCCGATGGGCTGCAACGGGTGCACGCTCAGGCTTGGACGAGTGCTGGCGCGTGGCGCGATGAATCTTCCGTCGGATCCGGTATCGGCCCCACGGCCGGTGTGGTCGGTGGCGTGGCATCCCGC
>CAZVMA010000089.1:7384-8287 GCA_964628545.1 uncultured Pseudomonadales bacterium
TTACGGTGTCTTCGAGTGCGTCCTCGCGCACGGCGACCGTTATGATTGCGCCGGTTACTGCCAGCCGCGCATCGTCGCCATCCCAGACGTAGGGCAAAGCGTCCCAGCCGTTAGCCTGACGTACCAGCACGCGGGTTTCGATCAACTGTGTCTTTGCCAGATCCAGGCTATCAGGGCTGCCGTTCCAGTCGCTGGTCGTCTGCGCCACGCCATTGACCAGGGGGTAGAAAAACGTTTTCGTAACCACGGTGCCCACCGGGAAATCGAGCGGCTCGATATCGCGATAGCGGGCGCGTGTGTCGGGCGGCAACCACAGAGTGCGCAGCTTCTGGGCGTAGTCGCTGAACAAGGGCGTGTTGAGCGCGTAGGTTTCGACGCCGTCGCCAAGCACCAGACGATCGCCGACGCGAGTGACGACGCCCCAGTCCGACAGCTGTTCCGGATACCGGTCGGCCGTGAACGGCTGCACGGTGGGTTGTGGACTGCAGCTTGCGCAGACGAGCAGCAGCAGCGCCAAGCCGGTCAGCCGCACGTGACGGGTCTCAAAGCGTCACGGCTGGCAGCGGCGGCAGCGCGCAGTCGTGAGGCGCAAGGTCGGTGCTGGGAGTCGCGTAATCGTTTGCGGCGTCGACGTTGACGAAGGTCGCGCCGGGATTGTCGATGCAGAGCACGGCGCGGTCGGATGGCCGGTCAGGATCTACGATGCCGTCCCAGACGATGTCGGGCAGCCGGCCTTCGGCGCCGGCGAGCGCCACGCGCAGCGTTTCCAGCGCCGGGCGATCGGGCTTCTGCCCTCCCGGTGTCAGCGTATTGCCGTAGATGGCAATCTCCTCGGGGTATGGGTCGAAATCCGCCGCCGGCGCCTTGCTGGCGGCGTAAGCTGCGCTGAACAGGCTCGAAACC
>CAZVMA010000089.1:8319-8714 GCA_964628545.1 uncultured Pseudomonadales bacterium
GTTATCCCCGATGCGGTTGCCAAAAATTTCCACCCGATCGTTGGCGTTGATGACGATGCCGGACCCAGCCGGCACGCCGGCGACGGCGCTGCCGGGCGCGCCGAAGTTGGCCGTGTTGTTGGCCAGCACATCGTTGTCGTAGACGCGTGTGGAGTGGCCGCTCATCGGCAGATCGGGCATGTTGAATACGAGTATGCCGCCCGTGTTCTCCGTGGCCAGATTGCCGTATACGTCCGCGCCGATCGTGTTCTCGATCTCGATGCCGGCCACGTTGCGCAGCGCCTGATTGTTGCGCACGACGACGTTCCGGGACTGGCCGACGTAGATGCCGGCGTCGGATGCGGCGATGGCCACGGATTCTTCGATCAACGTGTTCTCGGTTTGCACTGGGTAGA
>CAZVMA010000090.1:0-1808 GCA_964628545.1 uncultured Pseudomonadales bacterium
CCGGCCCGATCATGATCGAGGGTGGCTCGTGGGATCGCATCCAGAAGCACATGACCCCGTTCTACGACGCCACGGTGGCGCAGATTCCGGTGGGCCGCATGGGCTCCGCGGAAGAAGTGGCAGCGCAGATCGCTCTGCTGGCGAGCCCCCTGGGTTCGTTCACCACGGGCACCAACATGGTCATCGACGGCGGCTTCACCAAGCGCATCCAGTTCTGACCAGCAAGCCGGCGCGTCACGCACGCGCCGGAACGAGGTAGGGGCGCGTGCCTGACGCGCCCTTACCGCCATCATGACTTCGGGGAGGGATCATGTCCGAACATCGCGTCACCCAGTTCTATCTTGTTGCGGCCGGCCAGTTTCACGACATCGACCACGCCCGCCTCGAAATCCTGAAGCTGCTCGCCGAGAACCCGAAGATTCGGGTGAAGGTGGCGGCCGACTATCACGACATCGAGTCCATCAAGGCGAGCGATGTCCTGATCACCTACACCTGCAACGTGATACCCACCGAAGCCGAGCAGGTCGCGCTGCGCGAGTTCGTGGCGTCGGGCAAGCGCTGGTTTGCGCTGCACGGCACCAATTCCATTCTGCAGTTCCTGTCGAGCGGCAAGGTCGATGCACCCGAAATTGCGCCCGTGTTCATGCAGACGCTCGGCAGCCAGTTTTTGGCGCACCCGCCGATCCAGCCGTTTCACGTACACGTCAGCGACCCAGAGCATGAGCTGGTGCGCGGCATCAATGAATTCGAAACCGACGATGAGCTGTACCTCTGCCGCATCCACGGCGACCTGAAGGTGCTGCTGCACACGTATTTCGAGGGCGCGGCGACTGGCTTTGTTGAAGAGCAGTGGACCGGCGCGGATATTCCCCGCCCCGTGTATTACATCAACCGGGTTGGCGCAGGCGAGGTCCTGTACCTGAACCTTGGCCACTGCCGCGGCCACTACGATATGCGTGATCTCAATGTGCCGTTCTATCCGAAAGTGGAACGGGGCAGCTGGGACAAGCCTGAGTATTACGAACTGCTGCGCCGCGGCATCCAGTACTGCTGCGCGTGACCGGAGCCCGACATGGCAAAACCTTTTCGCTTCGGTTTGCAGACCTTCAACGCGCCGACCGCCAAGGTCTGGGCTGACAAGGCGCGGCACGCAGAAGCGCTGGGCTACTCGGCGTTTCATCTTGCGGATCATCTGCTTGGTCCTGGGCCTGCGCTGGCTCGCACCAACCACCCGGAACAGAACCTGGCGGCCATTCCGGCGATGGCCTATGCAGCTGCGGTGACCAGCACCATCCGCATCGGTTGCCGCGTGTTCTGTATCGACTATCACAACCCCCTGGTGCTGACGAAGTCGGCCATGACCATCGACCTGTTGTCCGAGGGGCGGCTCGAGTTTGGGCTCGGTGCGGGATGGCTGAAGGATGAGTACGGCGCCATCGGCCTGCCGTTCGATTCCCCCGGCACCCGTATTGACCGCCTGGCGGACGTCATTGCGGGCGTTAAGGCGTTCCGGGCCGGCGGCATGCTGGATGTGCGCAACGCCACGCTGAACTGGCAGGAGTTCGAGGGCGTACCCAGGCCGCTGGGGTCGGTGCCGATCATGGTCGGCGGCGGCAGCCCCAAGGTGCTGCGACTGGCGGGCCGAGAGGCGGACATCGTCAGCCTTAATTTCAACAACCGTGCAGGCGTGATTGGCCCGGACGGCATCATGACCTCTTCCCGCGAAGAGACGGCGCGCAAGCTCGGATGGATACGTGAAGGCGCAGGCGCTCGGTGACTGGAGCGATGGCCGGCCGCAGGCCGCGCGC
>CAZVMA010000090.1:1818-6131 GCA_964628545.1 uncultured Pseudomonadales bacterium
AAGGCGCAGGCGCTCGGTTTGACGATCTGGAGATCGAGATCGGCGCGTACTTCACCTTCGTGATGGACAACCCGGAGCCCATGCTGGCGAACTTCGCGCAGATGTTCGGGCAGACCCCGGAAGCCATGCGCGAGCACCCGCACGCGCTGTTCGGCTCGGTGGATACGATTTGTGACGAGCTCCAGCGGCGGCGCGAGCTGCACGGCATTTCCTACATCACGGTCGGCGAGACCGCCATGGACGCCTTTGCGCCCGTGGTGGCCCGACTGTCTGGCAAATAGACCCGTCCGCATGGCAACCATTGCCGAGGCACGCGCGGACCTGCTGGCCAAGACCCGCCGCTCCCAGGCCATCGCCGAGGAGCGCGCGGAAGTGCTGAACTCCGGGTTGGCGGCCAACCTCGAGATGCCGCATCCGATTTTCATCGAGCGGGGCTCGGGCCCGCATGTGTGGGACGCGGACGGCAATCGCTACATCGATACCTCGGTCGGGTTCGGCCTGCACATGCTGGGACACCGGCACCCGGAGATCGAGGCCGCCATCAAGGCGCGCACCGAGCTTGGCTGGATGTTCGGCATTCACACGACCAGCCAAATGAAGCTGGCATCGCTGCTGCACGAGGCAAGCCCCTGCGCCGAGCGCGTGGTGTTCTGCAACTCCGGCACCGAAGCGACCATGTATGCCATTCGGGCGGCGCGCGGCTTCTCGGGCCGGGAAAAGATTGCCATCTTCGATGGCGCCTACCACGGCGCGCACGACTGGGGCATGTGGGTTGCTGACCCCGGCAGCGACCGCGACGCTCCCGCCAAGCTGCCGATGGGACGTGGCGTACCCCGTGCGCTGGCTGATCTGGTGCTGCTGCTGCCGTATCGCAACAGAGCGGCGTTCGATCTGATCCGTGCGCACGCCGATGAGCTGGCGCTGGTGCTGGTGGAAGGGGTGCAAAGCTCCAATCCGCAGTCCGCAGCCGGTGAATTCCTTTGTGAACTCGCGGAGGTTTGTCGCAGTGCCGGTGTGCTGTTTGGCATCGACGAGGTGATCACCGGCTTTCGCGTGGCCTATGGCGGCGCTCAGGCCCGGTTTGGCGTCACGCCGGACATCGCCACCTACGGCAAGGTGCTGGGCGGCGGGCTGCCGATCGGCGCGATCGCCGGTCGAGCCGACGTGATGGAGGTGTTCACCGGCCTTGGCGCGAAGAACGGCATCTTCTCGGGCGGCACTTTTTCCGGGAACCCGCTGACCATGGAGGCGGGGGCCGCCGCCGTGGGCCACCTGAAAGCGCATCCGGAAATTTACGCGCGTCTCGAAGTGGCGGGTGATCGCCTTGCGGGCGCCATCAACGGTTTCTGCGAAGACCGGCAGATTCCGGTGCAGATGAAGCACGTCGGCAGCATGTTTCACCTGTTCTTTCAGCGCGAACCGCTGGCCAGCATGCGCGATGTGGTGGCGCCCAACGTCAAGGCCGAAAAAGCCTTTTATCTCCACGCGCTGAATCGCGGTGTGCTGGTGCCGGGCACCCAGCGCGCGTTCTTGTCGGCCGCGCACGGTGATGCCGAGGTCGACGAGCTGATCCACGTGTTTCAGGCCTCGCTCGACGATGTGCAGGCCGAGGGTCTGTTCGCCTGAGGGTCTTGTCGGGCGGGTCTTGTCGGGCGGATCTTGTCGGGGGAGGGTCTTGTGTCGATAGAGCCGCGCGTGCGAACACTGATCAGGTTGTCCCAGGCTCTGCTGCTCGGGCTGGTGCTTACATCGGCGGGCGCCTGTCAGCCGGATGCGCCCGGCCCAGCCACTGAACCCGCTGGCTCTGCCGCACCCCTGCCTCTGCCTGGACAAGGGGATGATGTCGGCAAGACGGTCATCTATCGCGATACCTGGGGGGTGCCCCACATATACGCCCCGGACGTGGCGTCCGGTCTGTTCGCCATGGGCTGGGCGCAGGCCCAGGATCGCCCGGATCAGACCCTGCGCAGCCTGAAGACCGCGCTTGGCGAACTGGCCTCGGTGGTGGGGCCGGGGGCGGTGCCCTCCGATCTTCGTGCGCGCATGTTCGGACACCTTGAAACCTCGCGTGACGCCGTCGAGGCCCTGCCGGCCGATCGGCGCCAGCAGATCGAGGCGTTCGCCGCAGGTGTACGCGCATTCTATGCGGCGCATCCCGAAGATCTGCCGGCCTGGTGGGGTGATCGGCCGATCGAGACCGCCATGTTCGACGCCTTCGGTCGTTTTTTCCTGTACAACTGGTCTATCAGCGAGGCGTACGGCGATCTTGCGCGGGGCGGCGTCGAAGCGGGGTTCGAGGATGACACGCCGCGTGCCTCGAACCAGTGGGCGATCTCGCCGTCGCGCACGGCGGATGGCCACGCCATGCTGGTCATCGACCCGCACCTGGCGTGGTGGGGCCCCTCGCGGTTCTGGGAAGTTCGCATTCATGCAGGCGAGCTCGAGGGCAGTGGCGTCGGCCTGCCCGGTTCGCCGTTCATCGGGCTCGGGCACAACGCGAACGTGGCCTGGGCGATGACCACCGGCGGCCCGGATACGGCTGATGTCTATGAATTGACGCTCGACCCGGCGGATCCGGGACGGTACCTGTTCGACGGCAAATCATTGCCCTTCAGCCAGCGCGAGACGCGGATCGAGGTGGCCGGTGAGGCGCCGCAGGTGCATGTGCTCGAGTTTTCGCGGCACGGCCCCGTGATCGCGCGCCGCGGTGGCAAGGCCTGGGCGGCACGGATTCCCTACGATGCCACGGCGGATCGCAATCTGGCCTGGTCGCACCTGAATTTTGCGCGCGACTGGCAGGGCGCGGCGGCGGCGACCGCGACCCTCTCGATGTTCCCCCAGAACGTCATGGTGGCGGATACGGGCGGCAATATCTGGTATCAGCGCACCGGGCGCGTACCGGTGCGGCCAGATGGCCCGGATTGGTCCCGCCCGGTGGATGGCTCCACATCGGCGACCGACTGGCAGGGTCTGCATCCGGCATCGGATTTTCTGCAGGTGCTGAATCCGCCGCAGGGCTATATGCAGAACAACAACATCCCACCGGACGCGATGGTGGTGGGCACGCTGTTCGACCCGGGCCGGTATCGCGACTATCTCTTTGCCAGCGCGGCATACGGACCGGCACGGTCGGGCTGGAACAACCAGCGCGGCGCCCGAGCCCTCGAAATCCTCTCGGGTACCCCGCGCATGACGGTCGCGGACGCGCAAGCCATGCTGCTGGATATCAAGCCCTACGGCGTAGAGCGCTGGCTCGAGGCACTTGCAGAAGCGCTGGGTGACCCAGCGGGTCTGCCGGCTGATGTCGCCGCCGCGGCGCTTGCGCGCCGATTCGACGGCGGCGCTGAAATATGCGAACTGGCGTTTCGAGATGGAACGCACGCTCGACCCCGCGGTGCTGGCGGCCATCGCCGCCGCGGTCGACGATCATTACGCGGTGGTCGCGGGCCGTGCCACCCGGACAGTACAGCTGACCGATGCCCAATATCGACAGCTTGGCGACACGTTCTCCGCCTCGGTTGCGCGTCTCGCGCAGGAACTGGGGCGGTCTGACGCCACGTTCGGCGACGTGTTCCGGGTGGGGCGCGACGATCGCTCATGGCCGGTGGAAGGCGGCGCAGGCCCGGAAACGCTTGGGCTCACTACCCTGCGGACGGTGGGTTACGACGAACCCAATGCCCGCTTCGAGCGCTGGGGCAGCAACGGCCAGACCTCGACGCAGCTGGTCGTGCTGTCGAAGCCGGTGCGCAGCTACATCTACCTGCCGGTCGGCCAGAGCGACCGTCCGGACTCGCCGCACTATGCGGATCAGGCGGAAAAACTATTCAGCCCGCGCACGATCAAGTCGTCGTGGTGGCTACCGGAAGAGTTGGTCGATCACATCGCCTCACGCGAGGTGCTCGATGTCAGCGCGCTGGGGATGCCGAGCCCGTGAGGCTGCGCGCGACCAGCACCAGGGTGAGGGTCGCCAATACGATGTGAATGATCTGGCCGACGGCCTGATCCCCCGCCAGCGTCAGCGACAGGGCGATGCCCGCGTGAAACACGAGCAGGATGCCCTGCACCGCCTGGCGCATTTGCGGCAGCGCGCGATAGACAAAGCCCCACACGGAGATGCTGGCGACGGCCAATGCCGCAAACCCGTAGTGCATCGACCAGAGGCCACCGCGGCCCGCGGCCGCGATGCCGTCGGGTCCGGCGATCAGCGCGGTGCCCGCCAGGGTTTCGACCAGCAGGTTCAGGGTCAGCAGAACCAGATATAGAGCGTGCATGATAATGACTCCGATGGGTCAGGTTGAGCGGGCATCGGTGCG
>CAZVMA010000090.1:6141-8689 GCA_964628545.1 uncultured Pseudomonadales bacterium
AGACACCGCGCCAGTGCCTGGAGCTGCTGCAGTCGCACTGGCTCGGGCGCTCGGCATCGCGGGCGGTGAGCAGTGGCAGGTGCAGTACGCGCCCGCGTGGCTGGGCCGCTGGCTCCTCGTGGGCGGCGGCGCGGGCGGTAGCCACCACGGCCACGGGCCCTCCGCACCGCCTGGCACCACGCGCGTGCCCGCCAGGCGATCGTGCAGACAGCGACGTTCACGCCCGAAAATCAGTCCCTGATCGAGCAGCGGCAGCCAGGCTAGCCACGGCACGGGCAGCAGGAACAGCACGGGAAAAAACAGCGCCCGAATGAGCACCAGGCGCCAGAGCGGCGCTGGCAGGTCGGGGGTCGCGGCCCGTGCGTCGACGATGGCGATACCAAGACAGCGTTTGCCCACCGTCTGGCCGTGACGCCACAGGCCGTAGCCATTCAGCAGCAGGTAGGCGAGCACGGCGAGCAGCAGCACGTGCAGAATCCAGGCGCTGTCCCGGAAATCCTCGGCGTCCTCGACCACGCCCGTGACCAGCACCAGTAACAGCGTCAGCGCCGGCACCAGCACCGACAAGCCGTCGTCCGCGTCCCGCGAGCGCTGGTCCGGCGGTCAGTGTTGCAGCCGCATCACTCATCACCAGCCTCCAGCGCATACACCAGCAGCGCATTGCCCCCGCGCTGGCGTCCCACGTAGCCGTAGCCGGAGACGACGATCAGCTGATCGTCGGCCAGCATCGGCCCGTGGGCGTCGAAGGCGCCACCTCGGGTCGGGATATCGTTGACCGCCTCGAAATCGCGCCAGGTATCGTCGGTCCACAGCACGCGCCCGGTGGCGGCGTCGAAGACGTTCAGATAACCATCGATGCCGCCCGCAACGACCACGTCGTTGGCCGCGGTGATGCCGGCGGACAAACCGAACACGCAGGCGTCCTCAGGACAGCGTGATTCGCGCTGGTAGCGCCACGCCACGCTGCCGTCCTCCAGCCGAAGCGCGTACAGACCCGGTTCCGGCGTGCCGGGCGCGGGAAAGCCGCGGACCTCCTTGTCCGAGATTGGCACGAACAGCAGGCCCTGTGCTTCATTGACCGCCATGCCCCAGTGCACGCCGCCAATGATCCCGCCGCGACCCAGCCGCTGGCTCCAGACCACGCTACCGGTGGCGGGGTCCATGGCGTGCACCTCGGCGGATTTCTGTCCGCCGATCAGTAGCTTTTGGCCGGTGGGCGTGCGCGTAAGCAGGGTCGGCGCGCCGAAATCGACGTCCGGTCCGCTGGGCTCCGGGCAGTTCGGATGGTTCAGGTCCTTGATGTTGCATGCGGCCGTGTAGGCGTCGTTGGCGGTGAATTGCCGCACCCAGACGATCGCGCCGGTGTCCGGGTCGAGCGAAAAAATGGCGTCGCTGGTGTCGGTGGTGGGATGCGAAAAGTTCTGGCCGGTGCCGAAGTAGAGTCGATCCCCGTCGGCGTCGTGGCTGGGCGCGCCCCAGACGGCGGCGCCGCTCGGCCCGTGTTTCTGCACGAAGCCCCAGTGTGATCCGGTGACCTCTGCGGCCGTCTCGATGGTGGGCCGATACCAGAGCTGTTTGCCGGTGGCGAGATCGAAGGCGGCCATGCCGCCGCTGGTCGTGCAGCAGCCATAGAACGGATTGGCAGCGAGGCCGACTTCGAGCGACGCGATGGGCAGGAATACGCGCTCGCCCACCACCAGCGGCGTGCCCGAGTACCACGGCACCGGCTCCTCAAGCACCTCTGCATGCCACACCAAGGCGCCATCTCGGGCGTCGACCGCGTACAGGCCGGACAGGCGATCGTTGAACAGCAGCAGATCGCGCCCAGCGGCCCGTCCCGGAATGATGGCGCTGCTGATCGGGCCCGTATGGGCGTGCAGCCATCGCTCGCAGCCGGTGCGTCGGTCCAGCGCAACCAGACCCCGGCCGCCGTCGCCGATGAACACCGTATCCTCGGTCACCAATGGATAAGACCGCGGCGTGTCGCTGGCCAGGCCGTAGCTCCAGCTCAACGCCAATCGATGGGCATTGTCGCCGCGCAGCGCCGAGCGAGGCTGATAGCGGGTGTTGCGCGCATCGATGCCCCAGCCGGTGGAGTAGAAGGCATCGAGCCCAGGCACTCGGTCTTCGGGCGCACAGTCGAGCGCTGCGGCTGATGTGGACGCAAGCAAGAGCACCAGCAACGCGGCCGCGGGTGCAGGCAACAGGGCAAAGGGCATCGCGATGATCCGGCAGACCAGCGGTCCGACGGACCAGTGTCGTGATTCTAACGCGACTTTCCGCCGCTGCGCGCGGGTCGCTTGGAAGTCGGGAACAACTGGTGTCGGCGCCACGATGCGGGTAGCGTTTGGTTCAGGAAACCCGATGTTTGGATGACGGGGTGGGGGTGATGACCGAACTGACGATTCCGGGCTCGGAGCGCTGGATGCTGGACTCCACGGCTGTGGGCGGTCGCTATCGGCTGACCCTGGTGCATCCGCGGCCACGCGTCGAAGGCCCGGTGCCGCTGCTGATTTTGCTGGATGGCGAGACCATGGTGCTGACCGCC
>CAZVMA010000091.1:0-1796 GCA_964628545.1 uncultured Pseudomonadales bacterium
CCCTGATCGGAGCCTGACCATGAGGGCCCCCCTGCCCGCGCCCCAAGAGCCAATGAAAGAGCCGCGCGATATTCTGGCAGCCAGCGTTTATCCCCCGGCGGCGCGCGGTCTCGATGCGAGTTTGCGTATTCAGGTCGGTCAGGACAGCCTCGATTTTCGCGTCGAACATGGACAGGTGGAATTCGATCCGGTGCTGCCGCACGGCCCCGACACGATTTTCCGATTTGCCGATCACCGCACGGCCCGCGCGTTGCTGACTGGTGAGGAGGATGCGTTCGAGGCGTTCATGCACGGGAGGTTCCGCGCCGACGGCTACCTGATGTGGGCGTTCACGCTGATGGCCATGTTTCGCAGCGTGAGCCTGCCGCCCACACCTACCGAGTAGGACAGGGGCGGCGTCGGAAGGGGCTCAGCCCGGGTTGATATCGCGAATGAAGGCGTCGATCAGCCAGCGCGAAATCGCGGTCCCCGGCGGCACGTTCGGTAGGTCGTCGTGTCGAAACCAGCGCGCGTCGGCGATCTCGCCTTCCTGACAGACAATTTCCCCGCCCGCATACTCCGCATGAAAGCCCAGCATAAGCGAATTCGGAAACGGCCAGCTCTGGCTGCCGAGATACCGGAGGTTCCGCACTTTCACCCCAACTTCCTCGAGTACTTCACGGTGCACGGTTTGCTCGATCGACTCACCGGGCTCAACGAAACCAGCCAGCGTGCTGTACATGCCATTGGGCCAGTTGGCGTTCCTGGCGAGAAGCATCTCGTGTCCGCGCGTGACCAGGACGATGATGCTGGGTGAAAGTCGGGGATAGTTGATCAACCCGCAGGACGGACAGACTTTTGCCCGGTCCTGCGCGTGGTCTTCCATCGCTGTGCCACAGCGACCACAAAACTGATGGCTGACGTGCCAGTCGGCGATCTGGATTGCGCGGCCCGCCAGATAAAACAGGGCGGGCTCCACTCGACCCAGCCACGCTCGCAGATCAAGCAGCGCGTAGCCCTCCGGCAGTCGACCGCTGGCTTCGATGACCCAGCAATCGTGATCGCGCAGGCGTCCGAGGTGATGCCGGGCGCGCGCCTCGATATCAAGCCAGCGATATTCGCTGGCCGTGATCGCGCGCGGGACACCGCGCTCTACTACGCAGGCGATCTGTCCGCGGATCACCGGAAAGTACCAGGCCTCTCCGGGGCCTGCGGGCTCGATTGGCTTGACGCTGGACAAAAATTCATCGGGTTCGAATGGCCACATCTTGCGTTCTCACTGGATGCTTCGGGAAATGCCGTCTGGGATTGGCCCTTGATCGGGTCGGGCTCATACGCGCCGCCACACGCTGCCGCCCTTGGCTCGGCGGTCAAGCAGGTCGAGAAGCTGTTCGTGTTCCGTCAGCTCCTGCTCGGTGGCGCGGTGCACGCGCAGCTGTGGCCGCGTAACAGATCTGGAGCCGGAACGGCTCGCTCGCTCCGCCTGCCCGTCGGCGTCGCTCTCAAGGCCGAACAGCTGCGTTTGGCCACCGGTCATGGCCAGATAGACGTCCGCGAGGATCTCGGCGTCGAGCAGCGCGCCATGCAGTGTTCGCGCCGAGTTGTCGACCTGATAGCGGCGACACAAGGCGTCCAGGCTGTTCTTCTGCCCCGGGTGCTTTTGTCGCGCGAGCATCAGCGAGTCGGTGACTCTACAAACGGTGCCCAGTCGACCTGGCGCCGAGGCCAAACGACCAAGCTCTTGGTCTAGAAAAGCGACGTCAGACGCCGCGTTATGGATGATAAGTTCGGCACCTTCGACAAACCGCAGAAAGTCG
>CAZVMA010000091.1:1806-7598 GCA_964628545.1 uncultured Pseudomonadales bacterium
CTGGCTAAGTCCATGCACCTCGAAGGCACCGGCGTCGATCTCGCGATCTGGGTTCAGGTAGGTGTGAAAGTGTCGGCCGGAATGACGACGATCCACCAGTTCTACGGCGCCGATCTCGATGATCCGATGCCCCTGACTGACCTCCAGTCCGGTAGTTTCAGTGTCGAGCACGATCTGTCTCATGTGCCGTTCACTGACGCATCACGAGCGGGACGGTCGCCCAGCAGAACGTCAATCGCTGAATTGGCGGCGGCATCAACCCGTTCGTTCTCCGGGTGACCGCTGTGGCCACGCACCCAGTGCCACTGCACCTGATGACCGGCGGCCAACGCATCCAAGCGCTCCCACAGGTCCCGGTTTTTGACCGGAGCCTTGTTAGCCGTCCGCCAGCCGTTGCGTTTCCAGCCGGCGATCCAGCTGGTTACACCTTGGCGTACGTACTGAGAGTCGGTCGTCAGTGAGACCTGCGACGGTCGCCGGAGCGCGGCAAGCCCTTCAATGGCCGCCATGAGCTCCATGCGGTTGTTGGTGGTGTCCGCCGCTGCGCCCGAGACAAGTCGCTCATGGGCGCCTTGCCGCAGCAGGGCCGCCCAGCCGCCGGGCCCGGGATTACCCCGGCACGCGCCGTCAGTAAAGATCTCAACGATCATCGAAGCCATAATTTCTATGCGTTAGTAGGCTAAACCGACCCAGGTTCCGAAGCCCGGTGATCACTCGGGCTGTCGTGGCTGACGCCTGGTTTCCGGCATCCGGACGATGTTGTTCCGCGCAACGGCCGCCTCGCTCACAAAAGCGACGTGCTGGTTGTAGGCCGGTCGGACGAATGCGGCCGCCGGCTGACGTTGAGCGCGCCGGCGTTCAATCAGGCTTGCGTACGCGCGCTTGGTCGCGCTGATCAGCTGAACACCGCCCACGGGCCATTGCCGATCGACCAGCCAGCCCTCCACGCCCTCCCCTGCGGCAACCCGCTCCTGCGACGAGCGTTTGGAAGCGAGACCGTAAAGGCAATAGCTGGGCGGCGCCTGCAGTTCAAAGCCGAGCAGCAGCAGCCAGTCGGCTAACCGAAAGGGCGCGATCAGGTGCATGCCCCGAAGCACATCCGGCATCACGCTCGCGTACAGGCGCCGCACACCCCAGATCGAAAGCGGATTGAAGGCGGCGATGATCAGGCGGCCGCCCGGCGCCAGCACGCGCGTCGTCTCGCGCAGCACGCTGCGCGGGTCCGCGGCGGTATCCAGCGCATGATGCAGAACGACCGCATCCAGGCTGCCGTTGGCAAACGGCAGTTCATCGTGCTGGCACTGCACCACGCTACGTTCAGGTTCCGAATGCGTCTCGATATGCGACACGCCGGGGTCTGCTGCATGACTCGGATGAGCGCCGTATATGCGATGACGAACCATACTGCCTCGAGTCGCCGGCAGCATGGCCTGCTCGGCACCAAGCCACAGCAACGTTTCTCCGTGCGCACGCCGGACCAAGGATGTCAGCGGTCCGAGCTCCGCACGAAGCGCATATTGCCCCACGGGAGTCCGGAACCAGGCGTCCAGTCGGTGAGGCGGTCGATTTGCCAAGGCGCGATGCTTCCAGCAAAGTAGCCCCGGAATTCTGACCGCAGGCCCCCATGATGGCAACTTGGAGCCGCGGCAACCGATCGCTGATGTGGGCGCTCACTTGGACGTGCGTCGTCGCCGGTTGCCAGTCGACAGGATCGGGGGGGCGCGACGCCGAAAGCGAACCGATCGTCCAGGATCGCAGCCCGTCTGCGGCTGCCGACCGCCAAAGCCCCGGCTCAAACGATGCCGACTTGGCAGACGTCGGACAGACGCCGCTGGCGAGGGATCTGTGGGCCGAAATGCGCGCCAGTTTCGAGCTCAACCATGAGGCTGATAATCCCCGGGTGCGCGCTGAAGTGGCGTCTATCTGCCGTTTTCCGGGTTATCTCGAAAACATGTCAGCCCGTCTCTCGCTGTACATGCCCTACATTTTCGAGCAGGTCCGAAGCCGCGGGCTGCCGGCAGAGCTGGCTCTGCTGCCCATCATCGAGAGCGCCATGAACCCTGATGCCGTAGCGGTTCGGGGTCCGACGGGACTCTGGCAGATCATCCCGGCGACCGGCGATCGCCTCGGTATTCCGCGCAACGGGCAGTTCGATGGTCGACGCGATCCGGTACTGGCGACGCGAGCGGCGCTGGATTACCTCCAGGCCATGCATGCGCGCTTTGGTGACTGGCGCTTGACGATTGTGGCCTACAACACGGGCGAAGGCGCGGTGCGGCGCGCGCTTGGAGGTGTTTCAGGCAATGCCGGGCGCCGAGACTTCTGGTCGCTGCGCCTGCCTCGTCACGGCATGCTGTTTGTGCCGAAGATACTGGCGCTTGCAGCCCTAATCGATAAGCCGGAGCGCTGCGGATTACGCCTGCCCGAGCTGTCTACTGCGCCAGCTTTTGCCACTGTGCGTACCGGCGGCGCACTGTCGATCGCCGCACTCAGCTCGACTCTGGGCATTGACCTTGCGCTCCTGCAGGATCTGAATCCCGGCCTGAACCAAAACCTCGTTCCGTATGACGGTCCGCACGTTCTTCACGTGCCCCCGAAACATGTGTCTGAGACCAAACGATGGATTGCCCAACTAACCGAGCGCCCCGGCCGCATGGCCGAAGGTGGACGCATCGAGATTCGGCCGGGCGATAGCCTGAGTGTGCTCGCCCGCCGTTACGGAACGGACATCGCGACGCTCAAGGCAATCAACAATCTCGCAGACGATCGCCTGCGAGCCGGGGACTTTCTGATTGTGCCGGGCGAGACGCGAACGCCCGTAAACCGTGCAGCGGGTGGCCCCTCGCAGTCGTTTGCGGCACAGGAACCCGCGTCGGCGCCGAGGAGCACCACTGGCGCCAGACCCGCCACGCACACCCACGTCATTCGGACCGGAGACACGCTGTGGTCGCTGGCTCGCGCCTATCGGGTGAAGCTTGCCGCGCTGGTGGCGGCCAATGGCCTGAAGCCTGACGCCGTGTTACGCATCGGACAGCGGGTCAAAATACCGGCGGACGCGGCATCGCGCCGATAAACCGGCGCACGCGCGCCTTACCGACTTACGACCGGCTTTACGAAAACCTGGGCTCAGTCCAAGCGCTCGATGTTGGCGTCCTGCTCCAGGGTGGCGTAAAAGCCGCCGAAATCAACACGGGCGCTGCGCTCCTCAGCGAGACGACGCAGATTGTCTCGCTCGGCGCCGGTCAGGGCGTCAAGGCTGCCATCCTGCACGCGGGTTACCGTGACGAGCGCAGAGGCACCGCTTTCCAGAGTCGCCGTCCCGATCGACTTGGCGCCCTCCGCCGGACGGTCGAGCCGGAACGCGACATCAAGTACCGCCGGCGGCACACCGGCCTGACCTCGGCGGGCTGCTTCCGAACGCTGCCATTCAAGCCCGTAGGCCAGCGCAACGTCGGTGACGCTGTCGCCAGCGCGCAATCGCGTCTCGGCGGTTTCTCGAGCATCTTCCGCCAGTGCTTGCGCTGCCTCGTTCACCATGGTCGTCTTTAATGTCTCGGCGATGTCCGTCAGCGGAATCTGGGCGGACTCGTGTCGATTAGTGACACGGGCAACCACGGCCACACCCGGCTCTGGTTCGAGCACGGCCGTGTTGAAACCCTTGTCCAGCACGTCGCCCACAAACAGCGCATTGCGTATCTCGGGCTGAGCGAAAACGCCCTCACCTGCGTCACGGGTGATATCTGCGAGCTGCTCGCGCGGGAGTCCGAGCTCTTCAGCGATGCTGTTCAGATCGTCCGGCCGTTCGAAGGCCAGGTTGTCGAGCTCGCGCTTACGTTCATCAAACAGGGTATCGGCTTGTTCCTGGCGGAGGCGGGCCTCGATGCCTGGGCGCTCTGCATCAAGGGACGGATACTCGATGGCGCGCACGGCCTCCAGCTGAATCAGGTGGACGCCAAAGGGCGTCACGGTGGGTGGAGACAGGTTGCCGGGCTGCTCGATCGCGAACAGCGCGGCCTCGAATGCGGGGTCGAACACGCCGCGTCCGGCGAAGCCGAGATCGCCGCCCGAAGGCGCGGAGCCCGGGTCTTCAGACATGGCTTTTGCCATATCCTGGAACGACTCGCCGGCCGCCACACGCGCGGCTACATCCGACAGAGCCTTGATGGCCGCCTGCTCGTCGCGGTCATCCTTCAGGGTCAGCAGAATGTGTCGACTGCTTCGTTCTTCACCCGTAGGCGCATTGGCCCGATCGGTCTCGTAAGCGGCGACGATCGCGTCTTCCGTTACGGTGATCGACGGATCCTGGACAAGGGTTGCCGATCGTAACGTGACGTACTCGACGTCCAGTCGTTCCGGTGTCTGATAATCGGCCAGATTTTCCTGGTAGCGCGTTTCGACATCGGCATCGGATACGCTGACCTGCGTCGCGAATTTCTCGCTGTCAAACGACAACCAGGCCAGGTCTCGTCGCTGTCCCAGCAGACGCGCGAGCGATGACAGGTCGGCGTCGGTGCTGAACGCGGTGCGCCCAATTCCCGACTGCAGTTGTTCCAGCGTCAGCAGTTCCCGCGTCTCTGCCAGAAAATCCTGCGGCGAGTACCCGAGCGCTTGGGTCACCATTCGGTAGCGCCCTTCCTCGAAGCGGCCATCGATCGCGAAGTTGGGATTGTCGCGGACTGTGCGCGCGACTGCGCTATCGCTGGCCGTCAGTCCGAGGTCGCGCGCTGCCTGGGCCATCAGTTCGCGCGCGATCATCTGCTCCAGTACGCTCTCCTGCATCTGTACAGGATCTAGGGTCGAGGGATCGAACTCCTCGCCCATCTGGGCGGCGATCCGGCGGCGCTCACGCTCGACCTGCACGCCCACCATGCCCTGGGTCAGGGCCTCGCCGTTGACTTCAGCCATGTCGGGGTCGTTGTTGCTGAACAGGTCGATGGCGCCAAAACCGAATACCGCCAGAACGACGATCAGGATGCCGACCACGATCTTGAAGGCCAGGCTTTCGGTCTGGTTGCGCATTTTCTGCAGCATGGACTCGATCCTCGAGAAGCAGGCACACGGAGCGCGGCGAGCGGGGCTGCAGCGTCAAGTGGCCGGGTGACGTTGATCAAAAAAGCACAAAGGCGCACGGATGCGCCTTCGGCTTGAACCCTGATCCGGGACTATCGCGTAACCGAGTAGATCAGTTCAAGGCGTCCTTCAGCCCTTTCCCGGGCTTGAAGACCGGAATGCGAGCTTCAGCAATGGTAATTTCTGCGCCGGTCTGCGGATTGCGGCCCGTACGAGCCGCACGTTCGCGGACGGCGAAAGTGCCGAAGCCGACCAATGCCACAGGTTCTGCCTGCCGCAGTGAGTCAGTGATGGCTTCAAGCGTCGCGTCGAGCGCGCGAGCAGCTGAGGCTTTGGAGATATCAGCCGCCTCTGCGATACGATCAACAAGGTCGGATTTGTTCATGAGGTCTCCTTGGCCACGCGGCCGTTGGGGCGCGCTTTATAGCAACCCACCCCCTGCCCTGCAATACCGTCGCGCCGGTAGGCTGGTGATCGGGCTGTCGACACACGCGTCAGCACGCTGTCTGCCGCCTGATCATCATTCCGATATCAGTGCGCGCTGATCGACTTGTCAGCTTCGGAGCCCGTCACGTCAGCGGGTCGGGCTGCGGCTGGGTCCGGCAGAGCTGTTGCCGGCGTCGGCATCCGCTCCAGGGCGATCTCGAGCACCTCATCAATCCAGCGCACCGGATGTATGGTCAGACCGACACGGACGTTGTCTGGAATCTCCTTCAGGTCGC
>CAZVMA010000091.1:7608-8635 GCA_964628545.1 uncultured Pseudomonadales bacterium
CTTTGGAATGATGACGTGCTTGATGCCGCGCCGCAGCGCCGCGAGCAGCTTTTCCTTCAGGCCACCAATCGCCAGTACCTGGCCGCGTAGCGTGATTTCACCTGTCATAGCAACATCGGCGCGCACGGGAATGCCGGTCAGTACCGAGATAACGGCCGTGCACATGCCGATGCCGGCGCTGGGACCATCTTTTGGCGTAGCACCTTCCGGAACATGCACATGCAGATCGAATTTCTCGTGGAAGTCACGGGCAATACCCAGCACCGCCGCACGGCTGCGCACCACGGTGAGAGCCGCCGAAATCGACTCCTGCATGACGTCGCCGAGTGACCCGGTCTTGATCTGTACACCCTTGCCCGGTACGGCTACCGCCTCGATATTCAGCAGCTCGCCGCCGACCTGCGTCCAGGCCAAACCAGTCACGATACCGACCTGGTTGTTTTCTTCTGCAAGGCCGTAGGTGAACTTGCGAACGCCGGACAGCGCCTCGATCCGGGCCTCATCGATGGCGGCCGGTCGCGCAGCCTTGCGCGCTGCACGTCCAGCAGCCGATTTTTGCGTTTGTTTGCTTTTCTTGGCTACGGGCTGCTTGCCCGCCGTCGCTGCCTCGCGCACCACCTTGCGGGCAATTTTCGCGATTGAGCGCTCAAGCCCGCGCACCCCTGCTTCCCGCGTGTAGTAGCGGATCAGGTGCAGAATGGCGCCGTCGGTCAACTCGAACTCGTCCGGCTTCAGACCGTTCTGCTCGATCTGCTTGGGTACCAGATAGCGCTTGGCAATGTTCAGTTTTTCGTCTTCCGTATAGCCGGGAAGGCGAATAACTTCCATGCGATCGAGCAGCGCGGGCGGAATATTCATCGAGTTCGAGGTGCAGATAAAGAACACATCCGAAAGATCGTAGTCGACCTCGAGATAGTGATCGTTGAATGCCTTGTTCTGCTCCGGATCCAGCACTTCCAGCAACGCGCTGGCGGGATCGCCGCGGAAGTCCATGCCCATCTTGTCCACTTCATCGAGCAGGAACAGG
>CAZVMA010000092.1:0-4339 GCA_964628545.1 uncultured Pseudomonadales bacterium
TCGGTCGGGATGCCCACAGGACGACATCTGCTAGACTCGCGCGCGTCGCAACCGGCGAGCTCACCCATGAAGAAAACCACACTGCTGGTCGTACTCGATGGCTTCGGCTACAGCGAATCGTCAGCTTCCAATGCAATCAGCGCAGCGCGAGCGCCCACCTGGTCTGAGCTCTGGCGCACTCGACCGCACACGCTGATCTCCGGTTCCGGGGGCGACGTCGGCCTGCCCGCGGGACAAATGGGTAACTCGGAAGTGGGGCACATGAATCTTGGCGCCGGGCGTGTGGTGTACCAGGATCTGACGCGCATCAGCCGGTCGATCGAGCTGGGGGAGTTCCCGCACAACCACGCGTTCGTCAGCCTGTTCGAGCGGCTGCGGGGCACGGGCGGCGGGCTGCACGTGATGGGGCTTTTGTCCCCTGGCGGCGTGCACAGCCACGAAGAACAGATTTTTGCGTTTCTGGAGCTGGCCGCGGCAGCCGGCATTGAGCGCATCTACCTGCACGCCTTCCTGGATGGCCGCGATACCCCGCCGCGCAGCGCCAAGCCCTCGCTGATCGCGGCCGATGCCCTGTTCGCGCGGCTGGGTCGCGGCCGGATCGCTTCCATCAGCGGCCGATTCTTCGCCATGGACCGCGATCGACGCTGGGATCGGGTTGAGCGGGCCTACAACCTGATGGTGCGAGGCGAAGCGCCTTTCCACGCCGAAACGGCTCTGGACGCGCTCGCCCAGGCGTACGCCCGGGACGAGGGCGACGAGTTTGTGCAGCCGACCGCCATTCATCGCGCCGGCGATCTGCCCGCGCGAATGCATGACGGCGACGCCGTTGTGTTCATGAACTTCCGCGCCGACCGGGCGCGCCAGATCACCCGCGCGCTGATCGAACCCGACTTCAGCGATTTCCAGCGGCGCAGCACAGTTCGGCTGTGCGATTTTGTCATGCTCACCCGCTACGCGGACGATATCCGCACCTCGTGCGCATTCGAGCCTGAGGGCCTCAGCAATACGCTAGGCGAATATCTTGCGGCCCGTCACTGCACTCAGTTGCGCATTGCCGAAACCGAGAAGTACGCACACGTGACCTTCTTTTTCTCGGGCGGTCTGGAAGACCCGTTTCCCGGCGAGCGCCGCATCCTGATTCCATCGCCGAAGGTGAACACCTACGACGAGTGTCCAGAAATGAGCGCGCACAAGGTCACGGACGAGCTGGTGCGCGCGATCCGGTCGCAGGAGTTCGACTTCATCATCTGCAATTACGCCAACGGCGATATGGTGGGCCACACTGGCGACTTCGAGGCGGCGGTGAAGGCCGTGGAAACGCTCGACGCCTGCCTGGCCAGACTGGTGACCGCGATCGAGGACACCGGCGGCCAGATGCTGATCACGGCAGACCACGGCAACGTGGAGCAGATGCAGGACCCGGACACCGGGCAGCCGCATACGGCGCATACCAGCGAGCCTGTCCCGCTGGTCTACGTGGGGCCCGCCGACCTGACGCTGGAAGACCACGGAGTGCTCGCTGATGTCGCCCCCACCCTGCTGACGCTTATGCACATGGAGGTGCCGGTCGAGATGACCGGCCGCTCGCTGGCACGCATCCGCGAGCGTCGTCTGGCCTGAGGAATGACTACCACCGGGGTGGCGCCCGTGCGGGTGGTGGCGCCGATGCTGCTGATGCTGCTGCTTGGGCTGCTGGTCGGAATGACCAGTACCGCACCAGACGCTCACGCCGCGGAATCGGCGCCCGCCGGCGATGTTGCGAGCGCCCGCCCGGAGGCGGCCCGGGTCGAGCTTGAACCCCTCACGAAAGAGCTCAACGGCCTCGACGCCTGGTTCGGTTCAGCGGATCGCAAGCAGGCCCGACTCGAGGGCGAAATCGCGACGCACGATCGCGCAGTGGCCGCAGCCAGCGCGGCGGTCGATGACGCGGAGCGCGGACTGCAGGCCGCCCTGCAGAGACAGGACGCGCTGAAGTCGGAACTGGTTCCGCTACGCGACGCTCGCGCCCAAGCAGCGCGTCAGGTGGCAAGCCATCTTGGCGCCGCCATGCGGCTCGCCGGCGCGGATTTCTT
Organism: uncultured Pseudomonadales bacterium; assembly: GCA_964628545.1. Classification (GTDB taxonomy): domain Bacteria; phylum Pseudomonadota; class Gammaproteobacteria; order Pseudomonadales; family Azotimanducaceae; genus UBA7803. The sequence continues at coordinate 2,073 of CAZVMA010000092.1, forward strand.
CAAGCTGGTGCTGAACGAGTCGGATCCGCTGACGCTGGAGCGCATGGTGCGCTATCACCAGTACTTCGGCGCGGCCCGTCTGCGGGCGCTCGAGCGCTACAACGCTGCGCTTTCGGCAGTGGATGCCCGAGAAGCCGAATTGCAGCGCGAGATCGCCCGCACCGAGGCCGAGCGCGAAACCCAGCGCGCCCGCATCGAGGAGCTTGGTGCGGCCCGGGCCAAGTCGGCGGCGCTGTTGGCGCGACTCGAGGAAGAGCGATCCGGCCGGACGGAGTCTCGACTGCAGCTCGAAGCGGACCGCAAGCGCGTCGCCGATCTGATTGCTGCACTGAACCGCAAAGCGCTGGGCCTTGACGGGCGCAGCTTCGGGCAATCGCGCGGCAAGCTGCCTTGGCCGGTCGACGGCAAGGTGCTGCACGGCTTCGGTCAACCCCGGGCGGAAGGCCGCCTGCGGTGGCAGGGCGTGGTGATTGGCGCCCAGGTCGGCAGTGAATTCCGGGTCGTGCAGAGCGGCCGCGTAGTGTTTGCGGACTGGCTGCGCGGCTTTGGCATGCTGGCCATCGTGGATCACGGCGGCGGCTATCTGACCTTGTACGGTCAGGCAGAGTCGATCGCGCGCCGGGTCGGCGATCAGGTTGCGCCCGGTGATGTGCTGGGACGCGTCGGCCAGAGCGGCGGCTCAGGGTCGGTCGGCGTCTACTTCGAAGTGCGCGAGCGGGGTCAGCCGCGAGATCCTGCCAGCTGGCTCGCGCGGCGGCGCTGACGACATCACGCCCCATGGCGCCTGGCGACGCTCGGTGCTAACGCCTATCGGGGCGATTCGCGCCCGTCGCGCTGGCAGCCCCGCAGGTCCGGTGCCACACTTCAAGCATGAATCTGCGACCACTTACGCTGCTTGGCATCACCGCGAGCATGGTCAGCGGCGTCGGGCTTGGCGTGCTGGTCTACCGCGCCTGGTTCGCCGACCCGCCGCCAGGCCCCAACGCCGAGACGCTTGAACGCGCGCTTCGGGAGGTACAGGCAAGCTACGTGGTCGAGGTCGACGAGTCGGCCCTCCTCAACAACGCGCTGCGCGGCATGATGCGCGATCTCGACCGTCATTCCGTATTTCTGGACGCTGGACAGTGGGAGACGCTGCAGAGCGAAACTTCCGGCAATTTCGGCGGCATCGGAGTGGAGCTGGGCTATCGGGACGGCGCGGTGACCATCGTCACCCCCATGATCGGCACACCCGCGGCGGCGGCTGGATTGCGCTCGGGCGACCGGTTGCTCGAGATCGACCACGAACCGGTGTCCGAGCTGGAATTGCCCGCGCTGGTTGAACGTTTGCGCATCAACCGCGAGGGGCGCTCAGCACCCATCGACTTCGAGCTGGCGCGCGAGATCATCCACATCAACAGCGTGGACGCGCGTCTGCTCGAGCCGGGCTACGGCTATGTGCGCATCAACCAGTTCCAGCTCGAAACCGGGGAGGAGTTCAGTGCGGCGCTGGCTCAGCTGCAACGGGAAACCGAGGGGCCAATGCTGGGCTTGGTGCTGGATCTGCGCAACAACCCGGGCGGCATCCTGCAGGCATCAGTGGCGGTCGCCGATGCGCTGCTGACCAGCGGCATGATCGTGTACACCGAGGGGCGACAGCCTTCCAGCCACGTCCGCTTCAAGGCGACCCGAAACGACCTGCTGGACGGCGCGCCCGTGGCCGTGTTGATCAACGGCGGCTCGGCCTCGGCGGCCGAGGTGGTGGCCGGCGCGCTGCAGGATCATCACCGCGCGGTGCTGATCGGCTCGCGCAGCTACGGCAAGGGGTCGGTGCAAACCGTCCTGCAGGTGGGCGAGGATGCCGCCATCAAGCTCACCACCGCCTACTACTACACCCCAAGCGGCCGGAACATTCACGAGAAAGGCATCGAGCCCGACATCGTCTGGGCGTCCGACGGGCCTGCTGATCCGGACGCGGAAGCGGCTGCTGATGCGCAGCTGTTCGAGCGCGCGCTCAAGGCGCTCAGGGCCGCGCGGTCCGAGCCCTCGATCGACGGCAAGGCGGGACCGGAAAACGATCTGCAGGCGCGACGCTAAGGCGCGTCGAACAAGGCCTGTCCCGCAGCAAAATCGAGCGTACCCGCGTAGATGGCGCGGCCGGTAATGGCGTGGGCGCCGGAGGCGGAGGCGGGTCTGCGTCCAGCGTTGACGGGGACGGCGGCGCCTCGGGGTCCGCGGCGGCGGCTGGCGGCGGAGTCTTTGGCGTCTCCGTGTCTGCGGGAGGAGCG
>CAZVMA010000092.1:4349-8604 GCA_964628545.1 uncultured Pseudomonadales bacterium
CCGGTAATGGCGCCCAACAGGGGCGACACGCCCGCACCGCCGACGCGCGCTGCATGGCGCAGCGCCTCGATGTCTGTCAGCGAGGCGACGCCACCGGACGCGATCACCGGCACGCCGGAAACACGGCCGATTTCGAGCGTCGCGTCCACGTTCACGCCCGAGAGCATGCCGTCGCGCTCAATGTCGGTGTACACGATGGCAAAGATGCCAAGCGCACCGGCCCACCGCGCGAACTCCAGCGCCGACCGCGCCGACGTCGCGTCCCAGCCGGCGGTGGCCAGCTGCCCGGCGCGGGCATCAAGGCCGAGGATGATGCGCCCCGGGTAACGGCGGCTGATGGTTTCGAGAAACGCGGGTTCCTCGATGGCCCGGGTTCCGACTATGACCTGTGCAATACCGGCTGCCAGATACGACTCGATCACCGCTTCCGAGCGGATACCGCCGCCCACCTGCACCGGCACACCCGGCACGGCGCGCGTCATCTGCTCGATCAGCTGCCTGTTGCGGGGCTCGCCCGCGAACGCGCCATCGAGATCAACCAGATGCAGGCGTCGACAGCCCTTGGCCGCCCAATGCGCAGCCATGGCCACCGGGTCATCGGAAAAGACCGTCACGTCGTCCATGCGGCCCTGCCGAAGGCGCACGCAGCGGCCATCCTTAAGGTCGATCGCGGGGATCAGCAACATGGTTCAGAGGCTGCCCTTGGTCGATGGAATCTGGCCGGCCATACGCGGATCAGGCGCCGAGGCCATACGCAGGGCCCGCCCGAACGCCTTGAAAATGGTTTCCGCCTGATGGTGGGCGTTCACGCCGCGCAGGTTGTCGAGATGCACCGTGGCGTGGGCGTGGTTGACGAAGCCCTGGAAAAACTCGCGCAGCAGGTCGACATCGAAATCGCCTATGCGGCCCCGCGTGTAGGGCACCTCGTAGACCAGTCCGGGTCGGCCGGACAGATCAATCACCGCCCGGGAGAGCGCCTCATCAAGGGGCACATAGGCGTGGCCGTAGCGAGCGAGCCCGCGTTTGTCGCCCACCGCAGCCGCAAAAGCCTGCCCCAGCACGATGCCCACGTCCTCCACCGTGTGATGCGCGTCCACCTCCAGATCGCCGCGCGCCTCGATCTCGAGGTCGATCAGCCCATGTCGCGCGATCTGCGTCAGCATGTGCTCGAAAAACGGCAGGCCCGTCGTCAATGCCGCCTTGCCGGTGCCGTCCAGATTCAGCACCAGACGGATCTTCGTTTCCTCGGTGTTCCGGATGACCGTGCCGATTCGCCCTGCACTCATGATGATGTCCAGCTTCGGAGGTGGCGCAGTATACGAGCGCAGGCTGGGTCGCGCAGCCGGCGCCATTTACCCTGCGGCGTCAGAGCCTGCGCATCAGGTTGCCGTGGGGCAGGAAGCGGTTGTCGGAATGGGCGCGCAACCAGGCCGTCAGGTCCCTGGGATAGGCGCCGCGCTGTTTCAGCTCGGCCGCGAGCGCGATCGCGGGCGATCGGTCGCCGGCCTTCCAGTCCGCGATGGACATTTCCGCGCGAGCAGTGAGGCGGATCAGCCCGATCAGCACGTCGGTCGCAAGTCCGCGGGCGGCGGCCGCCCAATCTACCGGGCTGCCCGGACCTTGGTCGCGCGCGCAGGCCGCGAGGGCGACCAGCTCTGCGAGGTGGCCAGAGGGATCACCATCCGATGCTGCGCGCGCCACCGCGACCAAACGCGCCATCGTGCTGGCGGAGAGCGTGTCCGCCGCCGGGGCATCAGGCGCGGGCGGCTCCCAGGTACCGATGCTCATCGCGATTTACCTTCGACTTAAACATCCATTGTATTCCACTACATCATCGGCGCCGCGCGCATGGTCCAATCGTCGCAGGTCTTAGCGCAAAATCAGCGAAAGGGTTGCGCCAATATGAGCAGTGAGCGCATCTTCATAGACACTGATAACAGCTGGTACTTCCGCATTCGGGGGAATCAGGTCAGCGGCCCGTACGCGAGCCGGGAGCAGGCCCGCTTGGCCCTCGAGGCTTACGTCGGAAACTGTGCGCGCCGGACCGAGCCCGTTGATCTCGGCAAGTCCATCACGTCGCTGCGCAGGCTCGACCCGCGCGGGGCCGAACGTTCCGTTTGAAGAACCCTTCGCCAGGCCGCGCCGGTAAGTTAGGCTCGGCGCCCAACCCATCTGGCCTGTATCGACTTGGACTGGTTCGCAACCGCACTGCTCGACTGGTTTGATCGGCATGGCCGGCATGATCTGCCGTGGCAACACAATCGCTCTGCCTATCGGGTATGGATCTCTGAGGTGATGCTGCAGCAGACCCAGGTCGGCACGGTCATTCCGTACTTCGAACGTTTCATGGCCCGATTCCCCACGCTCACCGCGCTGGCGGATGCCCCGCTCGACGCGGTCCTGCATCACTGGACCGGCCTTGGCTATTACGCGCGCGCGCGAAACCTGCACCGCGCGGCCCAGATCACCCGCGACGAGCATGACGGCGAACTGCCGGATCAAGCCGACGCGCTCTGCGCCCTGCCGGGCATTGGTCGCTCGACGGCAGGCGCCATCGCGGCCATCGCCTACGGACGCCACGAGGCGATTCTGGACGGCAACGTCAAGCGCGTGCTGGCCCGCGTTCATGCCGTCGACGGCTATCCGGGCCTGCCCCGGGTGAGCGAGCAGCTGTGGGGGCTGGCGCGCCAGCACACGCCCGCAACGCGAACTGCGGATTACACCCAGGCGATCATGGATCTGGGCGCGACCCAATGTGTGCGCCGTGCCCCAGACTGCAACCGCTGCCCGATCTACGAGCGCTGCCGGGCGCGCATCGAGGGCCGGATTGAAACCCTGCCCGCGCCGCGGCCGCGACGCTCCCTGCCCGAACGCAGGGCAAAACTGTTTCTGCTGCTCGACCGTTCCGGACGCTGCCTGCTGGAGCAGCGCGCCGCATCCGGGATCTGGGGCGGTCTGTGGTCACCGCCCGAACGCGCGGTCGACGTGGGGCTGGAGGTTCTGCTCGCAGAGCTGGGCCTCACCGGGTCGACCGTGTTGAGCGTCTCTCCGCGTGAACCATTCCGACATTCATTCACCCACTTTCACCTGCACATCGAGCCTGTAGAGGTGCGTATCGAGCCGTCTCCTGTTGCTCACGATAGGCGTAACCTGCGCTGGGTCGAGCCAACGCGACCGGATGCGATCGGGCTGTCGGCACCCGCACTGCGTCTACTATCCGAGCTCGCTGCCTCGCAAACCCCAACCCTGGAGCCACCTTCGCCATGACGCGCATCATTCACTGCCGCAAGTATGGCGCCGGGCAGGAAGGCCTGGCCGCGCCACCCATGCCGGGCGCTGCCGGCAACGCCATATTCGAGCAGGTGTCCGCGCGGGCCTGGCGCGAGTGGCAGCACCTGCAGACCATGCTGATCAACGAGAAACACCTGAACGTCCGCGAAGCCGCAGCGCGGGCCTATCTGAACGAGCAGCGCGAGCGCTTCTTCGACAACGAACCGCATGACCGGCCCTCAAGCTATGTGCCCCCCGTGTAACCGAGACGGCACATGACCTTGGTTGACATGCCCGGCTGCCACGAGTGGAATGCAGATGGACTGAATGCCATCACCCGGAGACCCCGATGCCTGCACTCCACCGCTTACTGATCGCGCTTTGCGCGTCTGCGCTCGTCGCTCTGGGTGTAGGGGTCGCGCACGCGGCCGAGGGTTTGCCCCGCAGCCCGGCTCCTGCTGGCGCCGACCTGTACTTCATCTCGCCGAAGAACGGCGCCATCGTTGCGCCCACGTTCACCGTGCGGTTCGGTCTACGCGGTATGGGCGTCGCGCCCGCGGGCGTGGAACGCGAGAACACCGGGCATCATCACATCCTGATCGACGTGGCCGAGCTGCCACCCATGGATCAGCCGCTGCCCGCCAGCGAAAACGTGGTGCACTTCGGCGCCGGTCAAACCGAAACCCAGCTCACCCTGAAGCCCGGCACGCACACGCTGCAGCTGGTTCTCGGCAACCACCTGCACATCCCCCACGATCCGCCGGTGATGTCGGAGAAAATCACGGTCACCGTGCGCGAGGGACAATAACCCCGGCTCGAGCGGTCCCGTCGGCGACCGCGCGGCCGAGATCAGCGCCCGGATCCGGTTGACGGTCGGGGGGCCACCCGATTTAATACCGCGCTTGCCTCGGCCAGGTAGCTCAGTCGGTAGAGCAGCGGACTGAAAATCCGCGTGTCGGCAGTTCGATTCTGCCCCTGGCCACCA
>CAZVMA010000093.1:0-620 GCA_964628545.1 uncultured Pseudomonadales bacterium
TGCCTTGGCACGTCCAATCCCGGTCAGTATGCTCGGGATCCCCAAATCCGAATCGGACGAACCCTCATGAGTGAACCGGCGGCAGACTCGCGCACCTGGTGGTCGCGCGCCATTCTCATCGGCGCGGTGATTGCCGCGGTGCTGTTGCCCGTGGGCGCGCTCGGCACGCGCCTCGGCATCTGGTCGTTCATGGGCGGCTTCATGCTGCTTGCCGCAGGCACCGTGCTGGCGGCGATCGGGCTGATCGTGGGGATCGCCGGCATCATCGCCGCGCGCCGCCGCGGCCTGTCCGCAGACAAGCCTGCGGTGTACCTGGGTACGCTGGTGAGCGTGCTGATCCTGGCCGTCATGGGCATGCAGTTCGCCGCGGCAGGCTCGGTGCCGCCCATTCACAACATCTCGACCGACGTCAGCGACCCGCCGGCGTTTGATCGCGTGGTCGCTCTGCGCGGCGAGGGCAGCAACCCGCTGGACTACGACGCGTCAACGCTGGCTGAAGCGCAGCAGGCGGCCTACCCCTGGGTGAAAACGCTCGAGAGCGATCTCGATTCGCTCGCGGCGGTGCGTCGCGCGCGCGCCACCCTTGAAGAGATGGGCCTGGAAATCGTGGGCGTCGAGGA